>JAOZKH010000093.1:0-7013 GCA_029935405.1 Vallitaleaceae bacterium
GGAAGGAAAGTATCCTTAACATTTTATGAGACGTATCTACTCATAAAATTTAAATAGGAAACTTTCCTGGAACCAAGAACAAAGAGACTACGTCTCGTTTCGCAAAGTAGTTTACCAAGCAAATATGAAAGGATAGAAAATGGAAGAGCGTGATAAGAAGCAGAAATTAAAACAATATGTAAGAGTAGACAATAAAGAGCTTAATACCATTCAATCCGAGAACAAAGACAGATATATAGAAAGAGATAGAGAAAGAGATATAGATGTAGACACAGATGTAGTTAGAGATGAAAATAAAGATAGAGTTAATACGAATAGATATGAACGTGAGGCAAAGAAAGAAAAGAAGAGAAAAGTTAAAGGTAAGAAAAATGGTTGTATAATTGCAGTCTTTCTTTTTTTTGCAGCTCTCGTGGTCTTAGGATTTATTGGAGCATACTTTATTGTAAGCTCTTTAGATGATATTGGTGCTGATGTAAATAGGAATATAGAAGAAGAATATGAGGGTGATAAGTTTGAAGCTGTCATCGAAAGATTTGAGAGTGATGAGTTTGACGAAAAAACAGATGCGGATAGTTATAATTATTTAGCACTTTCTTTTCTTGAAGTTGAAAGATATGAAGAAGCTTATGAAGCGTTAGAAAAGGGATTTCAATTAGCTGATACTACAGATATTGATTTGATGACGGCATTATACAACAATATGTGTTGGTCATTAAATGGTTTAGAAAAATACGAAGAAGCTAAAGAAGTCGGTAAAAAGGGATTAGAACTTGGAGATGTAAGTACTTATATATATACTAATTATGGGAATTCACTATTTAGTCTTGGAGAATATGAGGAAGCTATTGAAGCTTATTTAGGATCAGTGTATTCAGTTGAAGGTCATTCGGATTATGTTAATTCAAGTCTTGGAGAGTGTTATTATCAATTAGGTGATTATAATAACGCAATTAAATGGTTTCAAAAGTACAATGAACTTTACCCTGACGAGGTCCAAAGTTTATATGATCTTGCATGGTCAAAAGCAGTTTATGAAGATGATTATCTAGCAGGATATAAACATATAGAAAGAATACTAGAAGTGGGTGAAGATATAAGCGAATCGATTCAAATAAAAGCAGAATATTTGAATTATTTTGAAATGTATGAAGAAAATATATCTTTTTTAGAAGGATATAGTGAAGATATAATATATGGTAATCCATATATTAGCTATGAATTAATGCGCAGCTATAGTTTTACAGAGAGAAACGAAGAAGGTATTATTCTTGGAGAAGCACTTGTAAAACAAGGTACAAAAGAGTTAGATATCTGGTATGGATTATTAGATTTGTATTATAATATTGGTGATGATATAAAAGCCAAAAAGTTAATAGAAAAATATATTGCTAATAATAGTCAAACTTATGATATGCTACGAGAAGTTGCTTCTATGTACAGTTATAATTTTTACTATGATAATACAGAAATGATATTAGAAGATATAGTATATGGAAAAGTAGATATAGAAATTACTAATGATCAATGGGAAGATACATTGTATGAATGGTTGTATACATTAGATGAATTAGATGATTATGATAGAATAATTGAGGTATGCAAAGAATACGTAGATATATCTCAAACGATTAATATATATCATTTTATGGCAGAAGCATACTATGAAATTGGTGAAACAAAAGTAGCTATTGACAATTATATTAAAGCAATTGAAGATGATCCAGAAGGGATTTATGTTTACGAGGATCTTATTAGTGTGTACTACTTTGAAGGTGAGTATAAAATGGCGTTCAAATATTTAGAAGAGGCTATAAGTAAAGGCCTTGAAGAGGAAACGGCAACTGAATTATGGGAACTTATTGAATATACAATAAATGTAAAACCTGGGAAACAGTTATTTGATTATATTAGGGAAAATTATATGAGTTTTCAAGAAACAGTCGAGTTTAATAAACTTGAAAGTGAAATGATAATAAAGGAATCTTTAACAAATGCAGATTACGAAAAAATATCAAGTATTGTATTTGGAGAAGATATATTTAGTTATATTGTTTATCCAGATGAGTTTGATTATTTTATGGAACTTGAAGAAGAAGAGTCTGTTAGCTATGAATGGCTTAACAGCAAAGACTTGTTAGTAAGAATTGATTTTTTTTCAGCAATGACGGATGTAGAAATATTGAGAATGTTTGACACCATTGAAGATACAACGGGTACTAATTTGATTATTGACTTAAGGTATAACTATGGTGGCGATACAGATAGTGCATATAATTTACTTGATTATCTGTTGCCAAATACATATTTAGGAGACTGGGAATCACCAATTGGAGAATCATATAGTTACTATTCAGATGGTAGACAGTATGAATTTAATAGTGTAACTATTCTTGTTGATGATGAAACAGCAAGTTCTGCAGAAATACTAGCATTAGGCCTTAAAGAGTTGCTTGAAAATACAACTATAATTGGTGAAACTACCTATGGTAAAGGTGTAGGTCAATTGGGAATGTCCCATATGGATCACAAGTTTGGATTATATGTTGTAAATGCATACTGGACAATTAATTTTATAAACATAAATGGTATTGGTATTGTGCCTGATATAGAGTTGATTGATGGAAGCTTAGATGAGTATATTAGAGTAGCTAAAACTAATTGGTAATATGATGGAGAAAAGATGAATAAAAAAATTGTAAGTATAGATATTGGAACAACCGAAATTAAAGTTGTTAAGTATAAGCATAATAATTACTATTATGAAAAATATGAACGAAACGATATTGATAATATTATTGAACGTGCTGTTGAAAAAGATTATGATGTTATTTTGTTGACAGGTTCTGGTGCTTCTTCAATTAGTATAGAAAATTATAAAATTGAAGATGTACCTATTCCTATTATTAGATTAAATGAATTGGAATGTGTTGCAAATATTGTTGCAGCAGAATCAGCAGAGGAAGGATTAGTTATTAATATTGGAACAGGAACATCTTTTTTACATTATAATCAAGGTGAATTTAGACATGTTACAGGAACAGGAATTGGCGGCGGAACTTTTGATGGACTTAGCAAAAGGCTTCTTGGTATTGATAACTTTGAAGAAGTTGAGAAGTTAGCACTTGAAGGGGATGTCGAAAAGGTGAATCTGGTAATTAAAGATATTTATGCTAATAACCTTGGTTGGCTTCAAGAAGATATTACAGTTTCTAATTTTGCAAAGAGTGGAACTAATAGAGAGGACATGGCAATTGGAATACATAGTATTGTAATTGAGCCTATTTTATCCATGGTAAAAGGAATTATACAATTCAAACCGATGACTAATATTTATTTTACTGGAGGAGTTATGAATAATGTAGTGATACAGCAAATGATAGATAAATATGCTAAGTTTTTCCAGTTTGAATATAAACTCCTTGAAAACCCAAGTTTTGGAACGGCTAGAGGAGCAATTATGGTATACACAAGGAGGACAATATGAAAACGATTTATGCTTTAGGAACACCTGCATATCATGAGCAGGATGAAATGGTATTTAAATATGTGGTTTATGATCAAGAGAAAGTAGTTAGTGAAAAAACGGTTTATCATGAGTATAGAAAACCTAGTATAGTTGGATTATATACAATTTTATTGTTGTTAAAGGAAATTCCTGAATACAAAACAGAAGAAGTGACAATTATTGTTAATGATGGAGCAATTCTTGAACAAATAAAAGGAACAACAACAACTAAAAATACGGATATTTTAAAAGTAGCTAAGTTATGTCGTAATAATCTAAGAAGTTATAGTAGTACGATTAGTATTGAAAGTGTAGCTGGAAATTATAAAGGGAAACTTGATTGGGAAAGGAAACTAGATATATGAAGCAAAAAGAATTTGGAGTAAGACAAGAAGGTATTACTTATATTCTAAGACCTGGGGTGTACGGACTAGGGTTTCGTCAAGTTTCAGAGATGGTAAACGGTGTTATTAACAAAGAAAATATTCAAATTGCAATTATTCATACACCAAGAGGAAGATTCTTACCTGGTGGAGGTATTGAAGAAGGCGAAAATCATAATCAGTGTCTGAGCCGCGAATTTATTGAAGAATCAGGTTATAAAATTGATATAGAAGACTTTATTGGTAAAGCTAGTGAAGTTGGATTAACACCAAGAACCAAGAGATATGTGGAATTGCAAGGGCACTTTTACCTCGTTAGTATTTTGGAACATGGAGAAGGTCAAGTTGAAGAAGATCACGAACTTATTTGGATAGATGTTGATGAAGCTATATCAAGCCTAAGACTTGATTGCCAAAGTTATGCAGTATCTGAAGGTTTTAAAATATATATTGGCATATAATTATAGTAAATTGTATTTAGTAATATTAAGTAGTATATTTAAGGTGTTAAAATAATATAAAATTTTTTCAAAATTTGGAGGTATTAACATGTGGACTAGTGCAGATCTTAAGGAAAAAGCAAAAATTGCATTAACAGGAACTTATTGGAAAGCATTTGCGATCACATTAGTATTTGGAGCGTTATCAGGTGGAGCAAGTTATTCATCTGGTTTTAGTAATATTGGTAATTATGGTGGGGATATGTCAGAATCTTTTGATATAACAGTATTTTTAGTAATTATTGGCATAGCTATTTTCACTGCAAGTTTATCTATTGTATTTAATGCTTTTGTAACAAGCCCTATTGAAGTAGGTGTCAGGAAATATTTTATAACTTCGGCAGAAATTGTTGATACAGGTGGATTAGCAGAGTTTAACTTGATTGGCCATGGATTTAAAGGTGGTACATACATGGAAGTTGTTAAAACCATGTTTATAAAAAATGTGTATGTTTTTTTATGGTCTTTATTGTTAATAATACCTGGTATTATTAAAGGTTATTCATATGCTATGGTTCCTTATATATTAGCAGATAATCCAAAAATTGGTGTGAGTAGAGCAATTGAACTTAGTAGTGAAATGACTCAAAATGAAAAAATGGATATGTTTATCCTTGACTTATCATTTTTTGGATGGTGGATATTAGGATTCTTAGCCTGTTGCATAGGTGTTATCTTTGTTAATCCATATTATTATGCAACTCATGCGGAATTATACCGTACACTTAGAGAGAAAGCGTTAGATGAAGATATGTGTACATATGAAGAGCTTGGCTTTTTAGAATCAGAAGATGAAACAACAGAAGATGAAGAATTAGAAGATGAGACGTCAACTGAAGATGAAGAATAAAAAAGTGTTGTATATGATTATTTGACAGAAAGATGGTGGAAATAGATGAATCTTGATTGGTTAAGGAACGAAGTAATTGGAGGAAACACATGTATAAAAACACCGTATGGCAAACGATTAATGACATATTGTGATTATACAGCTTCTGGAAGAAATCTTATTTTTGTTGAAGAGTATATGCAAAAAATTGGTGAAACCTATGCAAATACGCATACAGAAGACTGCTTCTTAGGCATGCAGACAACTAAGCTATATCATGATGCTAAAAACAGAATCAAAAAAATACTTAAGGCAGATGATAGCTATGTTGTTTTAAGTGTGGGAAGTGGCGCAACAGGAGCGATACAGAGATTGTCACAGATTTTGGGCATTTATGAAGCACCTGCAACTAGAGTGAAGTATAATAAAGATTCTAAGTATTATAATCCGAATCGACCAATTATTTTTGTTGGACCATATGAACATCATTCTAATGAACTGATATGGAAAGAAGGAAATGCAGAAGTCGTTGAAATAGCATTAACTGATGGCGGAAAATTTTCCACAGCTGATTTAGAAAAACAAATCTCAAACCCTAAATATGATGGAAGAATTAAGATAGGTGCATTTTCGGCAGCATCTAATGTAACAGGAATGAAGTCTCCGATTAAAGACATAACTAGAATAGTACATCAATATGATGGATTGGTATTTTTTGACTTTGCAGCTTCAGCACCTTACACAAAAATTGAAATGATTCACGAAGATGGCTGTTATTTTGATGGAATATATTTATCCCCTCACAAATTCATAGGTGGTCCTGGTTCAACAGGACTTTTAGTGTTTAAAAAAGACTTGTATAACAAAGGTGTAGGTCCTACATGTGCTGGTGGCGGAACAGTTGAATATGTTAGTTCTACAGAATACGACTTTATTGAAGATATTGAAACTAGAGAAGATGCAGGTACGCCAGCAATTCTTCAAACTATTCGAAGTGCAATTGTACTTGAAGTAAAAGAAGCAATTGGATTAGAACAAATAGAAAAAATCGAATCCTTATATATTAGCAAAGCTATTCAACGATTAACCAAAGATAAAAAAATCGAAATGATTGGGCCTAAGGACATGGAAAATCGTTTAGGTATACTATCTTTTAATATACGTTATAAAGAACATTATCTTCATCCTAGATTTGTCACTACTTTACTTAATGATTTGTTTGGCATTCAATCAAGAGCAGGGTGTTCATGTGCAGGTCCCTATGGACATATACTATTAGGTATTGAACCTACAAAATCTGACAAATATAGAGATGTTATAAAAGGCGGTTGTGAAGCGATGAAGCCTGGTTGGGTTCGAGTTAACTTTCATTATCTTCTTGAATCGTTCACCTACGAATTTGTTATAGAAGCTTTGCTCTTTATTTCGAATTATGGTTATTTGTTTTTACAAGATTACTTCGTTGATTGTAAAACAGGTAATTGGAGTCATAATGATAAAGAAAAGCTAGTATCAGGTGATTATTTAAGTGAGTTTAATATTGATGCTGTAATGGCAGCAAAAGGATATGAAGCAAAGAGATATAATAAAGAAAAAGCCATAAAATCATATGAAACATACATGAAAATCGCCCATAGACTCAAAGAAAAATATAAAGTTTCAGAGATAACCTATAAACTATATCGAGAGAATGAATTAGGAGAACTTGCTTGGTTTTATGTCAAAAATGAAGATAAAACTTTTTTACATTCATAAATTTCATGTTATAATAAAACAAAGTGGCTATGCCACGT
>JAOZKH010000093.1:7113-9353 GCA_029935405.1 Vallitaleaceae bacterium
AAAACAAAGTGGCTATGCCACGTATTAAGTTATAAAATTCATATAAATGATAGGTTTATAAAATAATATAAGTTTATTCATTAATTGTTAACAAAGTTATTGTATACTTACTGTATATTAAATAGATTATTATGTTGAAAGGTGATTAGTGTGGTGGAAGCAAAAAGTAAAGCGCTGACTATGGAAGATATAATTAGTAAAGTTAAAGAAATTCCTCCATTTCCTCAGACTGTAATGCGTATAATTGAATTAACAAATGATCCACGAAGTGGAGCTAAAGATTTAGAAGCTGAGATTATGAAAGATCAAGGTCTAACAACTCAAATTCTTAAATTGGCTAATTCTGCTTTTTATCGCGGACGTAGAAAGATAGATACAGTTGCTGATGCTAGTATTCTACTAGGATTTTCAGCAATTCAAAGTATGGTTTTAGCAACTGTAGTTGGCAGTGTTATGAACAAGGAACTTCCAGGATATGCACTTGAAAAAGAAGCGCTTTGGAAACAATCACAGATATCAGCCATTATGACTAGAACCATTGCTAAGAAAGTGAAGTATTCAAAGCCTGACCAAGCATATACAGCTGGTCTGCTAAGAGATATAGGAAAAGTTATATTAGATACTTATGTAGAGAATGGTTATGATGAAATAAATGCCATAGTTGAAAATGAAGGACGTTCGTTTATTGTTGCAGAGGAAATAGTTCTTGGATATCACCATGGACAAATTGGAGCTAAAATTGCAGAAAAATGGAACCTACCTGAAGAATTAGTAGAAGTGATTGCATGTCATCATAATCCTGCAGTTGCATTTGTTAATCCTGAGTTGGTTGCAATTACTCATATTTCAGACAGTTTAGTAATGATGATGGGTATACATATTGGTATTGATGGTCTTGCATACGAATTTTTCTCGGATTCAGTAAAACTTTTGGGATTAGATGATATTATGTTATCAGAAATAATGTCAGAAGTAGCTGACGTTATTCAAACAGATGATATTTTGTTAGAAATTTAATCTAATCATTTATATTTTTTTCCTTGGTTTGTAGATATCTTTTTGAATGTTCATCAAGGAGTATCAAGATAACTGAAGTGATTGGAACGGTGAGTAACATTCCAATTATGCCAAATAATCGTCCACCAACTGTAACAGAGAATAATACCCAAAACGGTTTTAATCCAACTGAATCACCAATGATTTTAGGCGATATGAGAATATTGTCTATTTGTTGTGCCACAACTACAATGATTAGTAAAGCAACGGCAGGAATAAATCCATTGATTAAAGCAAAGACCAAAGAAGGTATTGTTCCAATAAAAGGGCCTACATAGGGGATAATATTAGTTAAACCGATAATGAAAGCAATAAGCGGTAAATAAGGAATATCCTTAGGTGAAATTAAATTAAATATTAATCCAAAAACAAGAACTAGTAAACCAAGAAAAATACAGGTGTACAGTTTACCTATTAAGAATTTTTTCATTGCTATGTCAGTCATGTGAAAAACTCTAATAATTGGATTTATTAGTTTATCACCAAAAATTGATCTTAATTGCAGTTCGATATTTTGGCCGATAGATTCATAATCACGTAGAGCATAAAAGGCCATTAATAGTGATAAGATAAAAACACCAATAGCAACAATAGCATCTTTAAATGATATGATAATGCTAGTAGAATAATCAATAATATTTTCGCTAAAAGATACGAAGATATCACTGAAATTATTAAATGAATTATAGATTATTTCTTTATCAACAAATAAATTAATAAATGGTAATGCGAGAATAATCTCTGTAATTTCATCAGTACTATTAGGTAATTGATTCATAATAGACTCTACAGAATTAATTATACTTGGTAATATTATAGAGATAAAACCAATAATTATTAGTAATATAGTTAGAAAGCTTAAAACAACGGCTAAAGTTCTCTGGGATTTAGGACTAGTTTTCTTAGGTTTTTTAATATGTCTATTGTTAAGTCGTATTTGATAAAAATTTACAAGTGGTTCTAATAAATAAATTGTGACAAGTACAATAACTATTGGTGTTGTTCCAGAACTAAGCCAAGCTAGCGTATTGTTAACAAAAATTGCTCGTGCAATAACCATAATTAAAACTATGAAAATGAAATACTTAACTAATTTTTTTTCGAATCTATCCATACGACCTCCACATTTAAATAGTATAGTCTCTTTTGCTTATTTTATCATAAATAAGGAAAAGTTGACAAGG
>JAOZKH010000094.1:0-1507 GCA_029935405.1 Vallitaleaceae bacterium
TTTTTATATGATACGAATCCAAAAGACCTTTACTAATAATAATTCGTCCAATATCATGTTTAGTCATTTCTGTACTTGCAAGAATTGAATTTAATTTCCTTTGTAGATTATTAGCCATAATGTCCTTTCTATATTCATGGTGCCTGGCACCAGATGGATTCATCAAATACAATGCACAGCATACATAGGCACACTGAAGATATTATTTTCAAAACCAAAATTTTTGGGAGATACACGAATTGCATAAGTCGGTGTATATTTTTCCACATATACATTCAGACTTTTTGCCTTTGTATTAATAGATGACTTAACTTCTATCGGTATTACCTCTCCATTTTTCATAATAATAAAATCGACCTCTGCGCTATGCTTTGAAGCCCAGTACATGATTTCATAACCTCTAGAAGATAATGAAATAGCAACATAGTTCTCTGTAATCGCACCAAGATACTGATTCAATGACGCCGAGGTTATACTAATATGATTTATATTCAAGCGTCTTGAAAGCAAACCTGTATCACTCATGTATAGTTTAAAACTAGAGGGGTCCTGATAAGCTACCGGTGGCATTAATCCTTGATTTGTTTTATAGCAAACAAGTCCAATACCTGCACTAACCAGCCAATCAATGGCATCTCCAAATAAAGAAGCTCTTGCACCGGATTTAATTAATTTATACTGAAATTTACGATTCTCTTTTGCTAGTTGCATAGGAATCGTCTCATAAGCGCCTTTTATCCGAACACTTTCTGTATGAGTTGCATACTTCGCCATATCAGATGTATAAGCATCCAAAATAAGTTGCTGTAGTTCAGCTGGAGCAATTGTATTTTCATTTGCCGATGCAGCTTTAACAACCGCGGGCATCCCCCCTGTCAACAAATAATCATAATACATTTTCATTGCTTCATCATGCAAGACTTTTGGTATTGATAACCTAGTCTCAAAGCCTTTTCGAATCCGATCTGACAACAACACTTTTCCTTTGGCCCACAAGAATTCTTCAAAGTCCATGGGATACATATGCTTCATAAATACCTTACCCACAGGAAATGAGATATGGCTTCTGTTAACAGCTACACCCAGAAGACTTCCTGCTCCAATTAAGTGTAACGATGGTAACTCTTCTGCAAAATATTTCATAGATGTAATCGCTCTTGGACATTGTTGAATTTCATCAAAAATCAACAAATCTTCTTCAACTGAAATTTCAGTATTCATATAACTTTCAATTGTTTTTATAATCTCTGTAGGTCTTAAACTGCCCTCAAAATATGGTACCAATCCATCATCCATCTCAAAATTCACATAAATTACACGACGATATGCTTCCTCACCAAAAGCACGAATAGCAAAAGTCTTCCCAACTTGCCTAGCACCAAAAATCAGTAACGGCATACGACCTTCTTTTCTATCCTTCCACTCATATAAATATATCGACATCTTTCTTTTCATCATCACACCTCATTTATCATTTAACTATAGCTTTATCATTTAACTATAGCTT
>JAOZKH010000094.1:1607-9324 GCA_029935405.1 Vallitaleaceae bacterium
CATCATCACACCTCATTTATCATTTAACTATAGCTTTATCATTTAACTATAGCTTATCAAATAAGAACTTATTCGTCAATAATAATGTTATATAATACATTTATTCATCCTAATAAATGTATTATTAGGTCCTTTACTACCTCCTTGAAACAAAGCAACATAGTTTTTATGAGTATAACCATAAAAACTATGTTGCTTTGCTCTGTTTTTTAGCATATAATCATATTGGAGGTGGTAGTATGGTTAATAGAGCAATCTATTATAATAAGCTTGAATCATTTATTGACAAACCATTAATCAAAGTAATTACTGGTATTAGGCGATCAGGCAAATCAACCATGTTGAAGTTGATACATGACAAGCTTATTGCTAACGGAATAAACGAAGCGCATATTATTTATGTTAACTTAGAAAGTATGAAATATTACGATATTAGATCATCAAAGAAATTATATGATTATATTACTGGTTTGACAAAGGGACTTGGTAGAATTTATTTGTTTTTTGACGAAATTCAATTAGTTGAAAACTGGGAAGAGGCAATTAATTCATTTCTTGTAGACCTTGATGCAGATATCTATATAACTGGTTCGAATTCAAATCTTCTTTCTTCCGAGTTATCGACACTATTGACAGGTAGATATATCCAGTTTAGGTTGTACCCCTTATCCTATCTTGAGATGATTGACTTTCACAAGGTCATGGAAGATGAAGCAACAGAGAAAGAATTAATTTGGCAGTATATCAGACGAGGTGGATTTCCAGCAATACACATAACCGAATATGATGAAGACACTTCTTATATGGTGATTAGTGATATTTATGATTCGATTGTGCTGAGAGATGTGGTGGGGAGATATAAGATTAGAAATATTGAATTATTGAACCGAATAATGCGATACGTGATGGATAATGTAGGTAATACTTTTTCAGCTAAGAGTTTATCTGATTATTTTAAAAGTCAATATAGAAAAGTTGACATCACCACTGTATACAATTATATTGAAGCACTTGAAAGTTCCTTCATTATTAGCAAAGTTAACCGCTACGACGTACATGGTAAAGAGATACTAAAGACCCAAGAAAAATACTATCTTGCAGACCAAGGCATACAACACGCTGTTTTCGGTTATAGAGATAGGAATATTTCAGGTGTTCTAGAAAACATTGTCTACAATGAATTAGTGAGAAGAGGGTACAAAGTATATATTGGTAAGCTTAAGGATAAAGAAATTGATTTTGTTGCTGAAAGAAAAAGTGAAAAGTTGTACGTTCAGGTGACATTTAAAATGGAAAGTGAGCAAACGGTTCAGAGAGAATTCGAGCCACTTCTTTTGGTTAAAGATCACTACCCCAAGTATGTTGTATCGATGGATGAAAATTTTAATGATAATATTGAAGGCGTTAAACACGTTAATCTTCTGGAGTTCATTTCATCAGATAGATTCTTTTAGAAAATATCTGCGACTTCCATACAACACAGGCCACTTAGTGCCACAGAGTCCGACCCCTTACTCAATGTCATTAAGTTTTAAAAAATCCTACTCAAGGAGCCTATATACATGACAGTATATAGGCTCTTATTTTTATGAAAAACAATGTTGTACCCATTCGGCCTGGTAAAATGATTTGTCACTTTGGGAAAAAGTTGCATAAATTTCATCTGTGTAGGTTGAAAAACTAAATATCTCTACCTACATAAACCACTTTCACAACAATAACTTGCTTCAATTTCGAATCAACTCTGTAGATTATTACAAAACTACCAACAAATACCTGTCTGTACCCCTTATTGGCAAACATACCGATCTTTCTCTCTGTTCCTCTATATGGCATGGATTCAAGTGAAATAATGACCTTTTCAAACTGGTTAATCAAATCAGTAGCTGCATCATTATTTTGCAAACTATCTGAGATATATTCATAGATGTCATCAATGTCATTATATGCAACCTTTTTTAACATTACATGATATTTATCCAAAGTGCTTCCTCCGAAGAGCGCTTAGCGCTTCTCTAGCATCTAATAATTCCTTGTTACTATCATTCTCAGCATCATATATTGAATTGTCTATCTTATTCATCTCTATGATTTGCTCATATGTTTCTATACTCATAATAACCATATCACCATACCCATTTTTAGTAATGAATACTGGCTCTAATTCTGAATGACATATCTCTGAAATTTCTGTAGTGTTACGTAGTTCAGTTATTGGTTTGATTTTAGGCATCATAGCACCTCCTTATATACATTATTTTAGCATTTTATTGTACATTTGTCACACTTTCACCACCAATTATGTACTAGTATTGAGGCTCTTAAAAGTTGTATTTGTCAAGCATTTATTGCCTATATACACCTAAGTTGCTTGTACTGAATGACCATTTCATAACATAAGAATCAAGAGCAACACTTTAATTTCTGTGGTTATTTTCACCAAGTAAAACGGCTTATTTACTCGCTAATCTACCTCCCTTAAACATTAGAATCCATAATATCTTAACATTTTTATCTTCAATCCGAATAGCAAATTATCCTTAATGGGAATATCCTACATTTATACTTTATCCTCTGTATCCATACCTTTCAAGTTCCGACTTAAAAGCTGATCTTCGAGGATATTTTTTCTTAAAATAATCCATATACCTCTGCTTTTCGTTACATTCCCCTCTTGACTCCCTAACTTCTCCAAGTGCCGCAATAAATGCCGCACACTCACCATAGTAATTTCTACGGTTAGCTTCCATAATGCCGTTAACACGTTTTTCTATTTTCTTTTCTAACCTCTCAATTACTTTTTCGGCAAATGCATCATCAATTGAAACTGATTCTTTCCACCCAAGAATACATTCCAACATTAACTCATTGTCACTTTTACTTGTTTTATTGATATAACCCGCTTCATAACGTTGAGAGCTGAAATCAAGATAACATTTGACTGATTCCAACATACTCCTGCCTCCAGACTGAAATTGTTCGCCACGATACAGTAATAAGGTAAATAAAGCAATTCCTTGTTTCATAAATGTTCCTGACCAACCAAGAGCTTCTTTCATATTCATTCGACGATTTAAAACCTGTTCAAACTCACCGGCAAAAAACTCTAACATACTAATCATATTCGTTGTCACATTGTTTTCAGCTAATTCCGCATTTATATGAAACTCATACATATACGGATTGTTCCCTACCGAAAGCTCATTTAATATTTCCTTCAATTCATCTTTTACTTTGCCCTTGTCTTTACTATTAAGCAACGCTCTTAAGTAATCCGTTGCACTACTTTTTGACCGAAAAGCTTCAATGTAACAGTTTTCAGCCACATTATCTTTTCCAAGAATCCAAGCATATTCTGCAGTCACCAATGCAACTTCATTGCGGATAAGATATTTTATATCAATTAATTCCAATGCTTTCACGCCTAAATCCAACAACTGTTCGGCAGATTGTTCTTGGCCTTCTATCAACAACTGCAACAGTATTCCCGGGTGAGTATCAGCATAAGTCTTCGCAATAGCAATGCTTCCTACCGGATCATTCTTTAGTGATATTGCCTCTTTTATCAGCAATTCTGCTAATCTGCCAGTTCTGCTTCCCAAGTCCTGAATCAATTGATTTAAAAACTCGTTTATGCCCTCAAGTTCTTCACTTCCATACTGGAATAGATTTTCCAGTTTAATATCAATCAATTCTGAATTTGAAAGAATCATAAAAATGATCTCTGCTCTCTCTTTCATAGGATATGCATGATATGAACAATATAGTATTTCTAGCACAGTTTTTCTGAAGTTTGCAGATATGAGATTCTCAGATATCAACTCCGAAATGGATAGCTGGTTATTGCCATAATCACCGATTGTCTGTACCTTGATTGTTGTCAGACATTCTCCAACCTTCGCCCCTTCCATATATTTTTCCCGATCAACACATTTGTGAATAAATCTGCAAATATCATCAATCTTATCTAATACTTTTCCTGGGTCTTCATAGTATAATTCTTCCTCATCACCATTGTACCAATCATCGTATTCCTCATTCAGCATTTCATTCAGTACAAATTCGCCTTCATTAATATTTGTAATTATTTGATTGATTTCCTTATTTTCTCGTTCTAAGTTTATATCTTCAGCATTTTGTCTACTTTCCGACTTTTTCCCGTATGCGAAAGCTTCTAGTCTTTCCATAAAGCCTATGCGATCGTGCTCTGGCAAAATCCTAGCGTTTTCATGCAGAAACATCTTCAACTGTTGATGGTCAAGCTTTTCTATCAAAGTATCAACCTGTTTAATAAACATTGAGAGGTTCATAAAATTCTCCTTTTCTATACTATTATAGTATAACAAAGCTTTTGCCTATTTATGTTGATTTTCTATTTTTCAACATATGTACTTAATTCCAAACTATTATAATCAAATTGATTGCTCAAAAGGTGTATGTATTAATATAAACGTAGCCACTTATTTAATTTAAAACTAGACACTTCAGTGAATTTAAAAAGACAAATATTATTAAAGACCACAATAATAATATTGTATAATTTAAGATAATTATGTAAAGTAAATATAAGTAATTTGTGTATTATATTTTACTTTACTAATTTTAAATTGCTTTGCTTTTGATTTGAAAACTTTTTTATTAACTTAATATCTTCATTTGTTAATGTATTTCTCTCATAATAAAGTTGTTGATCAATTTTATGATATAAAAAACTAAATATATCTAAATTATTTGCATTGGTGAAATATATGGTTAAATAAAAATGATTGCTATCTTCACTTTCTTTTTTATGATACACGTTTTTTTCATAGTGAGCATCTGCTAAATACATCATAAAAGTATCTTTTATAATAGTTTTCTTTGCTATTTCTTTTATTTTTTCAATATCTCCTGTAAATTTACCTATATAATTCATAAAAAACACCTCCAATATTAATTATAACACGCATTATTTTTGTACGTTTTTAATATTTATTCAAACTTACATTAGAATCATCTGTGTCATACTATACTTCCTATTCTTCACGAACACGATAAACAGTCCTCTTCCCCTTACCTTCTCGAATCAATATCCCCTTATGTAATAAGCTAGACAATAATAATCCAGCTTTAGTCTGTCCAACTTCTAATTCATTCTGAACGTCACTCCGTGAGATTGTGGACACTTCATTAAATAATTTGAGAATTTTTATGTCTTCTAAGTTATCCCCATTATAAGAAGATTGTTCTTCTCTTACTATAACCCTCTTCTTAACATTCGTCTTTTCAGCATAATTCTTATTCCATAGAATCAACTTAAATGTATTATCCGTTATTTGAACCAACTTAGTTAAGTCTAGCTCTTTGTACTCACTACATATTTTTCTAATTCCTGTTCCATATGCTTCAATGTATTTTAAGCGATAAAAAACATTGGCGAGTCCTGGATTCCTTGACTGTGAAATTCCAGCTCCAATATCATTAATGCTTAACCCATAAACTAAACCACCTAATGATGTAACTTCAATACGATTTCTATAAACACTTATCAAAATCGATCCACTATAGGAATAATCTCTATGAATCATTGCATTTAGTAACCCTTCTCTAATTATTTCTTTACTATAGTCTTTATGTTCTATTCGCTGATATTCAATAATCTCAGAGTGCAAATGATTATTCAACTCCAAATATTGTAAGGTATCCTTAAGTACTGTAAAAACTGACCCTCTAAATTCCTGTCTATCAATAAAATCAAATTCATTTTCATCTCCAAATACAGCGACCTTAATAGTGTGCTCACACTGATCAGACATAAGCATGCCAATAGTGGTATAACGGTTATTTTCATCAACAATATTCAATGTTCTATAGTCAGAATCATCTAACGTTAGATGATTCTCTTCAAAAACTTTCTTAGCAGTACTAAAGACCAAATTTTGTTGAGAACATGGCATTAATTCAAAACTAACATTTGTAGATGCTATGATCATCTGCTTAATTCCTACTTCGGATGAAGGTACTGATGCACTCCCTAATCGCACATAAACACCCTCTGATCTTAAACCTTTGCCTTGTATATAATAAGGTTTGACACTACCTTCCTTAACTTTGATACATATAATATCACTATCTAAAATCTTTATATTAATGAAAACATTAGCATCTGGTCGAATACTATCATGAATTGATCCAGATAACTGATTCATAACTTTATCAATCTCACTGACCCCTATCACCTCACCATTATCACCAATGCCTACGTAGATATAACCACCTTTAGTATTTAGAAAAGCTATGATTTCCTTTATAATATCCTTTGTATATTCCCTTTTCAATTCAACTGTTTCAGATTCAACAAACATGCAATCAACTCCTTATATTAATACTAACACAATCTAACGTTATATTCAAGTTCTAACGTTAGATTGTGTTAGTATTAACATAAGATAACAATCACTTATGCAATTCTTTATAATGTATCTCTGTTTGTAAATGACATTATGTACAATTGATTGTTTCAATTACAGTGTAGTCTGCTAATCCTTCATATCCAGTATAGCCCACCTTGTACCAAACTTCATCTTTTGGCCACTTCATCTGATATTGTAGGTGCCTGTCACTTTAGCCCTTTCCTGCAAGAACTTTACATTATCTATTAATTCATCACTAAACACCTGAAAATCACCCATCCTTATTACGCCATCATGGAGCAAATGTATTATGTCAAACAACATTTGTTGCTTTTTTAGATTAATCAGCACACATGGCTTTTTCTTGTCTTGTTTAATTCGCTATTCCATCATATAGAATAAAAGATAAAACAAAATTAAGGCCTAATAATGACGATTTACAGGGAATAAAAGTGTAACCCGTTAACTGCACAAAAGTGTAACCATTTAACTTGACATTTATACTTAATCTCCTTTAGCACGGTTTCCGTCCCTGTGAAACCTCCGAAAAAGTGGTGGTTTTCATGGATAAAAATGATCTAATGAATATAAATCAAAGCTAACAAAAATGAAAAAAGACTTATAAACTGCAAAATAATAACGCCTAAAATTTATCTAGGCGTTATTTATTGCTCATAATGTGTCCACATTCGAATGATTTTAATTGCTTTTTCAGATTCATCAACACTATACACTAATCGGTGTTGTATATTTAATCTTCTTGAATAAGCTCCTTTCATATCTCCGACCAACTTTTCATACGGTGGTGGATTTTGATATGGATTTTCTTTTATCAACTCTATGAGCTTAAGAGCTTTAATTGAAAGACCAACAGATTTTAGTTTGTCCTTATCCTTTAATGCTTTTTTTGTATAATATATATTATACATTACCATTCCACTTGACTTTCAGAAATACACTCCGACAATGAAGCATTAAGCCCTTCAATAATGCTTTCTTTCATTCCTTGTATTGAGGAAAGATATAAGGTTTCCATTAATCCATTATAATCTTCTTCGCTCAAAATAATGGCATTTCCTGTTTTAGTGTTAACGGATACAGGTTCATTAAATTTAATCGTTTGTTCAAGTATATTATAAATATCTTTTCTAAAATTTGTTACATTGGTATTATACACAAAATCACCTCCTATAAACATTATAACGCACGCATAAACGTACGTCAATATCAAAGAAAAAAGCAGCATTAAAAATGAAGGACAACACTTAACTGTTAACTTCCTGAATTTTTCCGACTCGAATAGCAAATTCTTCATGATTTACCAT
>JAOZKH010000095.1 GCA_029935405.1 Vallitaleaceae bacterium
AAATCCACTATTTACTTTTTTATCACCTTTATTTAGCCTAAAGTATCTATTCCATAACAACTCAATTTCCTCATTAGTCATTTCATGTCTCAATGTATTTTGAATTCCTATTATTACATTTTCATCTTGTTCAATGATTTCAAAATAAATCCTCCCACCAGTCGGTGTGTATTTTACAGCGTTATATGTAAAATTAGTTAACACTGTTTCAATTTTCAATTGATCAGCGTAAACGAAACTTGACTGCAAACTATAGATAACACTAATACTCTTATTCTTCATCATATGATAATAACTATCTGAAACTTTTTTTACCAAAACTTCTATATCAAATTTACAGGGGGTATAGTCAAAATAACCAGACTCTAATTTTGAAAGCTCAATATTTTCAGAAATAAGTTTATTAACTTTTAATATTTCAGTATCAATCGTGTTAAAATAATACGCAGGTTCTTTTTCAAATAAATTATCTTCAATAACATTTTTACAATTTGAAATAATCATAAGAGGTGTTCTAAATTCATGTGCCATTGTAGTTAGTATATATCTGATTCTTTGTTCACTTTTTCGTCTTTTTTCAGCTTCCAATATTAACTTACTATTTGAGTTTTCAAGTTTTTTTATAGCTTGTTTCAAATTCAAAGCAATAGAATCTATACTATTTGAAAGTTCTTCAAACTCATAACTTGTATCAACACTATTCACACTTTTAAAATCCAGATTTGCAATGCTCTTTGCATTGGCATTCAATACACTGATTGGTTTTGAAAGCCATTTTTTGTAAATATTCGATATTAAAAATATCAGTATTATAAAAACTAAATACATCCATACATAATAAGAGTTCACTAACGTAAAATCTATTTCAAAATTTTTAACCTCTTTAAGACTTAAAAAAATTACATATTCATCATTAACTTTTCTTGCAGTACTAATCATATAGTAATTATCATAACCATATGCCATATTTTTCCTACTTATTTTGGTATTTGAAAAAGTATGAAAATCATCTACTGCTATTAACATATAATTAAGTAATATATTATTTTTATTTTGTGATTTATTATATTTTATACTTACATCTTTAATTTCAACGGACCCACTAAGTTGAGTAATATCCTTTAATAAACTTAATTCATCCTTCAAATACTCTATTATATTGGTATTTCTATACAATTTACCGTCATAGATAATACTAATAGGTAGATAATAATTCGTTTCAGCCAATTGTATGGCATCAATATTTATGTCTTTATAAAATTTGAACTCAAAAAGATTCAAATTATTGCTCTCCATAATTCCATTCATAATAATCTTGTAATGTTCATCTTCAGTCTTTACGTTTAGTATATTAAAATTCAAAAAAAACGGCGCATTTAATATCTCACCGGTTTCTGATATAATCATAATTGAAGCTTCCGATTGTTCCTCAAAGTCTGATACAGCAACACTTAAGTCCGATTCCTTGTTCATAATACCTTCATATTTTTTTACAAAATCAGTCAAATTATCTTCAAATTTTGCTTCAACCGATTTATTATAAATATTCCCAAAATAAAAATTTTGAAAAACAATTTGAAAAATTGAAAACATTAAAAATATGACTATTGTAATAAGATACGTTTTAGCAACAATTCTATTTTTCATCATTTAACCTCTAACTTATATCCAACTGATATAATTGTAGTGATAACTTCAGAATATGGAAATAACTTTTTCCTGATTTTTTTTATATGATTATCAACAACTCGTGTTGGTCCTATATATTCATAACCCCATATCTTTTTTAGTATAACGTCACGAGTTAACACTTTATTTTGATTTTCAGCAAGCAGGAGCAAAAGGTTATATTCCTTATTTGTGAAACTCACTAACTCTCCATCAACATATACATTATGTTCCTCTTTATCTATTGTTATACCTAAAATAATAAGTCTATCAGAAGATCGTGTACGAGATAATATTTTTTTAACTTTTGCTACAATAATCTTAGGATTTGTTAATTTGGTTATATAATCGTCAGCACCATACTCAAATCCCTTAATACAATTTTCATCTTCTTCAAGGGCTGTAAGAAATAAAATAGGCACCGTCGATTTTTTTCTGAATATTTTACATTGATCAAATCCACTAAGTCCTGGCATCATCACATCCAAAATAATCAAATCAATTGTTGTACTGTCAAATATTTCAAAAGCCTCTTCTCCGGAATGCGCTTCATAAACAATAAATCCAGCAACTTTAAAATATAGCCCTATCAATTCACATACTTTAGGTTCATCATCCACAATTAGTATACTTTGCATAACTTACACCTCCCTCTATAAAATTAGAAATAGATACTAACACCCTCATATTCAAAAAAATAAATTTAAATCACTTCAATTATATCACGGAAACAGCAGACTAAGAAGAGAGATTTATTCAGTGACTATACCATCTCATAACGTCAACCCCAATGTAACTTGGACCGGAATGAGCAAACAAATACTGGCTAGCCTATGACTACATCAACTACTTCATTTCATCATACTACATACATTATCCCACTACTTAATAACAACATCTACCATAAAGAGCAATTTATAGCAGATGTTGTTTGTGAATTCTTATTTCAATTTTATTTTATCAATATACAGGTATGAATAATCTGTATACATTAATGTCATATCTTCAATCTTATCACTTCTGTAAGCTTTATTAGCAAAGTTGGTATATAGTGATTGTATTGTAGCAAGATCATAAAGTAATATTTCTAAGGCTTTAATTTTATTCTCATTACGTTTAGCTACATCTTTTTCTATATAATTACTCTGAATTATTTCGTAATATGAGTCTGGTAACAACATGTTTCCTTGAACGATTTGAAGTGATTCTAATGCATCTTGAAGAAAAAATCCGCCTCCACCGCTAAAAGTATATATTGCTAAATCAATTACTTCGGTAAATACTTTTTGTTCAAAAGTACCACTATCAAGTACTTCTATTTCTAATGTAAGACCAATAGAAGCAAAATCCGCTTGTAATGATGTTGCAATTGCAGCATCAGAACTCAATGTCGTCAATGTTAAAGGCTTTTTTGTATCATAATCAGACTTTGAAAGATAGTCTTTTGCAAGGTCTAAATTATATTCCAGCAATTTAACCTCGCCTTTTAATTCTTCCATAATTGAAGCATCAAATAAGTCTTCAGCCAATTTTCCTCTTCCATTACTCCCTAAAATCAATGCTTTCTCTTTATCCATGACATGGGCTATCGCTTTTTTTAAATTAATATCACCTTGAAGCGTCGCACCAATAAAAACCAATTTAGTCTCGCCTACGACTGTTCCATCAATCACTTTGATGTTTTCATTTGCATTCACCATATCATATTGTATTGCTGGCACAAAAGGAATTACATCTACTTCCCCAATTTCTAGAGCTATAACCGCAGTCTCAGGACTTAGTGATGGTCGTATAATAATTTCATTTATTTCTGGTACCCCTAAAAAATACTCTTCATTAGCAAACAGCTTTATCGTACCGTCATTTTCTTGTGAAATAAATTTATACGGTCCACTACCGATTGGATTGGTTTCTCCATATACCTCAATATTTTCTTCTCTTGCAGCTTTTGAAATGATAGGATCAGCAGTCAAATTACTAACTGAATCCGTCAAATAATTAGCTTTAGTAACTTTAACTGTGAATTTATCTACCATTTCTATTGATGTATAAAACCTTTCTGTCCAGATTGAATTTATTTCATCAGCATATAGCAAATCAAAAGTATATTCAACATCTTCTGCTGTTAGCTGAGAACCATCATGAAAATACACATCATCTCTCAGTGTAAGCGTTATTGTCAGTCCATCCTCTTCTTCTACCCATGATTTTGCAATATGAGGTATTATTTCCCCATCCTCACCAACTCTAACTAGAGTATCAAAAACAGCAAAGCGATACTCTGCTCCTACTTTCATAATATTTGTTGGATCCAAACTTTCAGTCACACCAGAAGACACAATAACGAACGGTTCTTGAACGTCTTGTGTGTCTTGTGTGCCTTTAGCATCTTGTGGTGTATTAGAGCAACCACTAAACATACTCAAAATCAGTGTCAAAATTAATAGTACTGCAACTTTTTTATTCATTTTTCCTCCTTAACATTTTGGTGGTAATATCAACAGTAAACAGCTTATTTTCTTCTACAAGATATAGTGTATGAATGTTTCAGTCACATACTATATTTTACAGAAAAGTTAGGTGAACTTTTGATACCACAACTAGTTTTAATTCTCCCTAAATAGATATACAAGCTACAAAGTGTTCATCATCCACCTCCTTCAATGGAATATTTTTTCCAATACACGCCTCACTAGCAATAGAACATCGCGGTGCAAATCTGCAACTTGGTTTTGGATTTATCGGGCTCGTGATTTCACCTTTTATTGGTTCGAATTCTTGTGCTCTCGCTTCTATACTTGGCAATGGAATTGCACTTAACAATGCTTTTGTATAGGGATGTTTAGGTGCATCAAACATTTTTTTTGCAGGCCCACGCTCCACACATTGTCCTAAGTACATAACCATGATTTCATCAGATATGTGTCTCACCACCGACAAATCATGCGTAATAAACATATAAGTTAATTGTTTTTCTTCTTTAAGTTTCATCAGCAGATTTAAAATCTGCGCTTGAACTGATACATCTAAAGCAGATACGGGTTCATCAAATATAATTATTTCAGGTTCAGTAGCAAGTGCTCTTGCTATACCTACGCGTTGCCTTCTACCACCATCTAGTTCATGGGGATAGCTATCGTAAAATTGATTGGATAATCCTACAGTTTCCATAAGCTCAAGTACTTTTACTTTTCTCTTTTTCTTATTTTTAATTAATCCACTATTGATTAACGGTTCTTCAATAATTCTAGAAATGGTATGGCGTGGATTAATACTAGAATATGGGTCTTGAAATATTAACTGTATATTTTTCCACATTTTTCTTTTATCTGCAATCTTATATTTTGTTGTATTCTCACCGTTATAGATGACTTCTCCATCAGTCGCTGATGTTAAACCTATAACCGTTCTCCCTAACGTTGTCTTCCCGCAACCGCTTTCACCTACAATGCCTAGAGTTTTTCCTTTTTCCAGTTTTATATTGATACCATCCACTGCATGTAGATTCCCATGTTTAGTTTTAAAATATTTCTTCAACTCTTTAAGCTCAATTATTATATTACTCAATTTTCATCCTCCTACTCATTAGAAAATATACCTTGTTTAAAAAGATGGCATCTAATCATATGACTTCCTACTTTATATTCTTTAGGGTGAACTTCTCTACAAAAATCCATGCACTTTGAACATCTTTCTGCAAATCGACATCCCTTTATTTTAAGAGTCGGATCTGGCATCAGCCCTTGGATTGGTTTAAGCCATTTTTCATCACTTTTTATATCCGGAATACTACCAAACAAACCGTCCGTATATGGATGATGTGATTTCCCACCATAAATATCTTCAAAAGTTCCAAACTCTATAATTTCTCCTGAATACATAACAGCTACTTCATCACAAATTTTAGCAACAACACCTAAGTCATGTGTAATAAATATCATTGACATATCATTTTGCTTTTTAAGTATTGTCATCATATTGAGCACTTGGGCTTGTATCGTAACATCAAGAGCTGTTGTCGGTTCATCTGCTATTAATATTTGCGGTGAGCATGCAAGCGCCATTGCAATAACAATTCGTTGCTTCATTCCACCAGAAAATTGATGTGGGTAATCATCTTTTCTCTCAGGATTTATACCTACAAGTGTTAAAATTTCATCTACACTTTCATTAATCTGTTTTTTACTCTTCTTATCATTATTATGAAGTTCTATTGATTCTTTTATTTGCATTCCAACATTAATGGTTGGATTTAAGCTTGTCATCGGGTCTTGGAAAATCATTGAAATCAAATTCCCCCTAATAACTCGCATCGAATCTTCATCCAAGTTTACGATATCAATCTTCCCAAATTTTATTTTTCCATTTTTTATTCTTCCCGTTCTTGAGGGTAGCAATTGCATTATGCTATAGGCCAGTGTTGTCTTTCCTGCACCTGTTTCTCCGACAATAGCCAATGTTTTTCCCTTTTTTAAAGTTATATTAACACCATTTACTGCGTAAATTCGAGTGTTTTGATTCACGTATTCAACATTTAGATTTTCTATTTCTAAAACAGTATTTATATCACAATTTATTTCGCTCAATTTTTTTACTCCTTATTTTTAGTTCGTTTATTCTATTGATTGGTCACTAACTATCTAATGCAATCTCGGATCAAAAGCATCTGCTAATGTATCTCCTAATAGATTAAATGCTAATGCTGTCATGACAATCGTTAATCCTGGAAACATCATAACATGTGGTTTGACTCTCATATATTTTATGCCTTCTGAAAGCATTGAACCCCATTCTGGCATCGGTGGTTGAATTCCTAAACCTAAAAAGCCCAATCCTGCTGCTAGCATTATTAGACCAGCGATAGACATCGTGGTATTTACAATTATTTGACCAGATGCATTCGGTAAAATATGGTGAACAATTATTTTAAAATTACTCGCCCCAGAGAGTTCTGCCGCTTCAACATACTCCTGATGTACAATTGTAAGCACTAATGACCGAATCATCTTTGCGCTTCCTGGAACGGATGTAATTACAAGTGCAATCATAATATTATAAAGTCCCATCCCTATCACAGAAATTAGAGCCATCGCTAACAAAAAACTCGGGATGCACATGAACGCATCAAGTCCCCTCATAATAAGATCATCCACTCGTCCGCCCAGATATGCAGACAGTCCACCTAATAGTGATCCGCCGATCAGTATGAATAAGGAACATCCAATACCAAAAGTAAGTGAATACCTTGATCCATGAATTATGCGGGCAAAAATATCACGACCAAATGAATCAGTACCAAAGATGTGTTCCGAACTAGGTTCTTGAAGTCTTTCTGTTGGATTTTGGCCAAGTGCTAGAGTCTCATAATCAACAATAAAATCAGCAAATACTGCAAATGACAGTATCACAACGATAACTAATAACGCACCAAACCCAACTTTGTTTGCCATAATTCTAGAAAATATTGTTTTAATTTTTTTTTGTTTTTTATGTTTTATCATTTGAAACTCCCTTTCTAAATGTATTGTTTTCTTATTCTCGGGTCAATTAGCATGTATATTATATCCATTGCCAATATGACTAGCATAAATGATACGGAAAGTAAAATTGTAGAACCTAACACCACAGGTACGTTGTTCATTCTAACTGCATTAAGTACGATTTGACCAATCCCCGGCAAGCCAAATATCATTTCTGTGATAATGGCACCCGATAGCATTCCAGAAAAACCAAATCCTAAAATTGTAACAGCTGGTATTAGTACATTTTTCAATGCATGTTTAAATATAATTTGTCTTCTTGTTGCACCTTTTGCTTTTGCTGTTCTTATGTAGTCCTGAAGTAATACTTCTAACATAGTCGCTCTCACCATACGACTCAAAAACCCAATCGCTGGTAGAGACAGTGTTGCAATTGGTAATATATAATGTTTTATAGAACCAATACCACTTGTAGGAAGCCATCCTAAATTAAGTGAAAATATCATAATTAAAACAATTGCTAACCAAAACCCTGGTATTGACGCCAGTCCAAGCGATGAAATAACAATCGTTGCATCTAACAACGAATGCTGCTTCGTTGCTGATATTATGCCTATTGGAATCGCAAAGATTGCAGTTACAACAGTGGCTATCACTGCAAGTTTAAATGTTTCTGGAAACTTTTTTGAAATTTCATCTAAAACTGACACTCGACTAATATATGAGGTTCCAAAATCACCAACAATCACTCCTTTAAGATAATTGACATATTTAATTAACAAAGGGTCATCGATACCCAACTCTTCGTTAATAAGTGCAACCTCTTTTGCGCTTCCTTTTATGCCCAATATGGTTCTTCCAGGATCACCTGGAATAATATTTGTAATAAAAAACACTATGAAGATAACAAGTAATATTGTCGGTATCATGGCTAGTACTCTTCTAATTATAAACTTTAACATATTGCTCCCTTTTAAAAATGTTTAATTTGAAATATTGCGAAAATTCATTCTAATACTTTTATCTTTACTACTTAAAAACAAATTGGCTAAAACTTTCTCGTATTAGCCAATGAGATCTTATGTAATTATAGCAATAGAATGTATAGTTCGTGTATCTTCTATATATTTTTTAGGTGTTTTTATTAGTAAGTTAGTCACCTAATTCCTTTGATTATACTTTTGCTCTGAGATTTTATAGCACCTTCCACAAAACCAAATTTGAACGAAGTCATTCCATCAAGAAGTTTGAAGTTTTAGAATTTACTAGATCATAATAACTATCGCAAGGCTTTTTTACTTTTTCTTAAGCATGTACCTCTTTTTAAGGACGTCTTTTATAATACAGTATAATTTAGCTTAATTTGAACTTTGTTACAACCGCTTCAAGTTCATGAGCCATCTGACTCAATGATTCAACAGTCAATGCGATATGTTGTATTGAAGCAAACGGTTCTTCTATATTTGTTAATACATTTTGAGCTTCTTCAGAATTGACATCAGAGATCTGATAGATGTCCTTAATTGACTTCTTCACCAAATTCATCCCATCAGTTAACTCTTCCATTGTAGTTGAGAATGTTCCTACATCAAAGGCTACATTTTTGAGTCTCGTTTATGATAATCATAAACGAATCGACAGTTTTATGAACAATCCTAATTACTTCTTGAACCTCTTCCATGCTATCTTCCATAGATACAACAATATGGTTCATCTCGCTTTGAATTGTTTTGATCAAATCTGATATTTCTTTAGATGCTTCGAAAGACCGATTTGCTAATTTCTTAACTTCATCCGCTATAACTGAAAACCCTCTGCAGTGTTCACCGACATGAGTTGCTTCGATAGATGATTCAAAATCAATAAATTTGTTTACTCGATATACTTCTAATGAATTCGACAATTCCGTTGATTTCACCAACTCGATTATTCAATTGTTTAACCAAGTCACTGAAGTTTAGAAACATTTTGCTTATAGATTCCATGAATTTTGTGATTTTATCTATATTCTGTGCACCACCTTGTGCAAGCTTCTGTGAATTTTGTGATACTTTCAGGATTTCATTAAAATTACTCGTCGCATCTCTAAGGTTTGCAGACCTTTGGAGAATAGCAGAATTACCTGTTTATACACTTTGAATCAGCTCTTTTATCCCTGCAGCCACTTTTG
>JAOZKH010000021.1:0-26580 GCA_029935405.1 Vallitaleaceae bacterium
TACTCCTATCCAAGAATATACAATGTATTAGATAATGAGTGGGAGCTTTCTTTGTTTATGTCCTGCCCTGAGGCGGTAAGAAAATTGGTATTAGATAAAGATCCAATAAAATTTATTGAAAAAACAGTGATATTACCTAAACATGTAATACATAGTTTTATTGATAGCAAGGACTCTCACTGGGAAAACTCAGAAATCAAACAGGTAAAAAAGCTTAGAAAAATCTCTATAAATCAAGTGCAAAACAGAAAGATGCATTTAGATGATCGATTGCTTTCGCTAGGAGATACAATAATTAATAATTCACAAAGAAAAGGTGGAGCTGTTAATAAAAATATTAAGGTGAATTCAAGCAATTACCTTTTTCAACTAGGATTTTTCAAAGAAGCAATTGAGTCATTAGATGTTTTTAATAGTGTAGAAAGTGAAGAATTTATTAAACTGACAAGGATGGTTATAAAAGCATTTAAACTATCGGAGGATGTGTCGGCAGTAGAACAGAGCAAACTCTATGAAAAGGCGTTACATAAAGTGGTTTGGCCGTTTATGGAAGAATATGGATATATGCTAGAACATTATCTAGTAAATTTTATGTTTAAAGCAAATTTTCCTTTCACCGAAAATGAAAGTGCTATGGATGGTTATGTTATGTTGATTATTAGATATGGCTTTATTCGCTTCTATATGGCAGGAATAGGTGCTTTTAAAGGTGAAATCAGTAAAGAAGATATGGTTAGGTTACTACAAGTATATACAAAAATAGTTGAACATCATAAAAGTTTCTTCATCAGTCTATTACAGGAAGTTAAATTAAAAGAATTTGATAATCAAGAGTTTTTAGAAAAGTTATTGTTAGTGACAGGTAAGTAAGTCAAAAGCTGAAGCTGGGAGAATAATTTACAATTAATTTGGGCTTTTTAATTTGTTTGATATAAATCTTTATGATATAATAATGGCAGAATTATACCATAAAGATTGGAGGTATTACCATGCTAATAAAATCTTCAACTTCATTGAGAAATGATTATAACAATTTTTCAAAAGTATGTCATCAATTAGATGAGCCTATAACTGTTACTAAAAATGGAGAAGCTGATTTAGTTGTCATTAGTTACGAAGCATATGAACGTATGAAAGCGAGAATTAAACTTCAATCAAAACTGCTAATAGCTGAACGTCAGGTAGATACTGGGGATGAATTAATGTCTCATGAAGATGTTATGACTCGTATTAGGAGGCGTATTGATGCAGCAAAAATATAAGGTACAATACTCTGATGCAGCAGTTATGGATATTGATGAAATGTTTTCTTATATTGCTTCAGATAATATTAATGCAGCAACGAAAATGGCTAATCGTTTGGATATTGCAATTGAAAATTTGAAAAATTTTCCTGAAATAGGCGCTGTTTTGAATAAAGATGATTTTGAATTGATAAAAGGTGGATATCGATTTATTATTGTAGAACCATATTTAGTATTTTATAGAATCAGTAATAATAGAATTATTGTGTATCGTATTTTGCATAGTAGAAGAGATTATATTAAAGAACTATTTTGGCAAGAAAACTAAAAGTAAGAAAGGAGTAATATGTTAAATTTTGACTATTATAATAAAACCAATTTTATATTTGGCAA
This sequence comes from Vallitaleaceae bacterium, assembly GCA_029935405.1. GTDB lineage: Bacteria > Bacillota > Clostridia > Lachnospirales > Vallitaleaceae > UBA1351. The sequence goes on from JAOZKH010000021.1 coordinate 1,638, forward strand.
GGAGACAGAGAAGAGACTTAGTTCACTTATTCCAAAGGGAGTAAAGAAAGTACTTATTCATTACGGTGGAGGAAGCATTAAACGTTCAGGACTTTATGATACTGTTATTAAACAATTAACAGATGCTAATATTGCTTTTGTTGAATTAGGAGGAGTTGTTGCTAATCCTAGACTTTTAAAGGTTTATGAGGGTATAGAGATTTGTAGTAAGGAAAATGTAGATTTTATTTTAGCAGTTGGTGGAGGAAGTGTTATTGATTCTGCTAAAGCGATTGCCTGTGGAAATAATTATGATGGTGATGTATGGGATTTGTATGTGGGTAAAGGGCAAATAGAAGGAACAACACCCCTTGCTACGATTCTAACAATACCAGCAGCTGGTAGTGAAGTTAGTGCAGATACTGTTATTACCAAAGAAGAAGGACAGCTTAAGAGAGCTTATTCACATATTAGCTTAAGACCTGTTTTTTCGATTATGAATCCAGTGCTTACCATGACTCTACCAGCGTATCAGACGGCATGTGGTATAGTGGATATGTTAGCACATACTTTTGAGCGATATTTCACAAAAGAATCTAATGTAGAACTTACAGATCGTATGGCTGAAGGCTTAATGAAAACAATCATTAATATAGGACCAAAAGTCCTTGCCAAACCAGATAATTATGATTATCGTGGAGAGATAATGTGGGCAGGAACACATGCTCATAGTGGATTGCTTGGAACAGGAAGATCAGATGATTGGGCATCACATATGATAGAGCATGAAATAAGTGGTATATATGATATTGCTCATGGAGCAGGTCTTAGTATCGTATTCCCTGCATGGATGAAATTTGTTTATAAAACAGATTTACCAAGGTTTGCTGCATGGGCAAATCGTGTTTTTGATATTGAAATAAATCCTAATGATTTAGAGGAAACAGCATTAAAAGGTATTTTCGCATTAGAAATGTTTTATAAGTCTCTAAACATGCCTATTCGTTTATCAGATGCAGATATAGTTGATAATCAATATGAATTAATGGCTAATAAGGCAACAAATCATGACAATAATACACTTGGTAACTTTGTGAAACTTTCCAAAAACGACATTATAGAAATTCTAACTTTAGCAAAATAAGCTGTAGAAATATACATAAAATTTTCTTGACTTGAGGTATAATAACTATGAATAAAACAATAAAATATTCAATACTTACTGGTTTTATTATTGTTGCAATTTTAATATTTATTATCACTAACAATAGTCAATCAATGAACTTGGATTCATTAGATATTGATCAAATTATATATCACATAGAAGAACTTTCATCAGCTAAATATGAAGGACGTAAAGCAGGCACTTTAGGAAATCAGCTAGGAATGGAATATATTGTTAATCAATTTGAAAATTCTGGCATCAACCCTGCGGGAGAAGATGAAAGTTATTACCAACCCTTTAAGACTATAGTTCCAAAAATTGATACGAAACCTATTTTTACAATAAATAATTCAGAGGGTATCCCTCAAAAAGAATTGGTTATGTATGAAGATTATAATGCACTTACGAATATTGATGGTGGTGGTATTGATTTTAATGGTAAGTTATTATTAACAGGTTCTAATCTTCTAATAATAGATAAAGAGTTAATAAAAGATTCTATTATTGTAATAGAATCAGGAATACTTGTTCCGAAATGGATTGACTATGTGAAAGATAATGGTGGTAGAGGGATACTTTGTTGTACAGATACAGGAGAATATGCTTCTTATAAACGTAATGAAACTTCTAAAACACTTAGTACTAGTGGAAAAACAAATACTTCCATGTTTATTGGCTTTTTATCAAGAAATGCCTATAGTTATATGAAGGAAATTATAGGTGATAAGATAGAGGAGAAGCCGGGCAAAGCACTTGGTACTATTGAGAATGTAACCATTAAAGTTGATATGACTTTTCCTATTGTTGAGACTGCAAATATCATTGGACAAATACAAGGAAAATCAAATAATGGACAGATTCTTTTATTGTCTGCTAATATTGATAATCTTGGAATGGGATCAAATGGAACCCATTTTCCTGGAACCTTAAGTGAAACTTCAGGGATTGCATCATTAATTGAAATCGCAAGAATGTTGGCTAAGCAAAATAATCAACCATATGATACAATTGTTTTTCTTGGATTAAATGGTCAGATGGCTGACTTAGCTGGTTCTAAATATTATATAAATAACCCACTTTTTCCATTAGAAAAAACTACACATATCCATTTGGGTTCATTAGGCGAGTCTTCTTATGATCCAGCATATATTTACTTTGATATATTGCATAGTTCTATAATTAGTGATCAGTTAGTTAATTATGGTAAAGACTTAGAACTATATATTGATTCACTTCCAATATACAATGGAATCGTTACACAATTTTCAATGCAATTAGTTCCTTCTATTGTTATTGAAAGTAGCACTGTTAGTAATAATTACGAAGATACTATGGAAAATTATTCACAAGATAAATTAAATACTTCGTTGATTTTGGTGTTGAATTATATTAAACATGAAGTTTATAGAGATAATTCAATTGATTTTCTTGCTAAACATGAAGTGATTGTTTTATTTATACTAATGGTAGCAGCTATTGCTAATCTTATTATATCTACTTTTTACAAAAATAATCCTACTTCCAAAATATTATCTGCCTCAATGGAAGAGATTTATTATACGACACCAGTGATATTACTTCGTAGTTTCTTTAAATCTGTTTTCCCTTACATAATTACGGTTATTATGTTATCGCTTCTTGCAAATATTAACCCAAATACAAATGTCGTGATTTTAGGTGATAGATTAAAAAGTAATTTTTCAGGTTATTTAACTTTAAAAGAGAGTACTCTATATTTGAAATCCATGTTAGATTTAGAATTTCATAGAGCTCAAAATGTTGGGAATATCTTTGAAGTGATTATTTCTGCAGGTAGTAAAAGTCTTAAATTAATTGGTGCAGCTCTATCATTATCTGTTTTAGGTGGGATAAGTAGAGGATTGTACGAAGGATATTCAACAAAACACAAACAATTCCGTTCGCTAGGGAGTATAATAATTTTCTCGATTCCAGATGTATTGATCGTTCTAATTGGATTGATGCTACTTATTTTTATAGCCAATCATTTCCCAGAATTAAAGGAATCAATTCCTCTAAGTGAATTTATTATGCCTGTAATTGTATTGTCAATTATTCCTACTATTTATATATCAAGAATGACTTATGTTACTATTCATGATGAGTTAAATAAAGATTATATTAAAAATGCGAAAGCAGTTGGTTATTCAAAATTTGCTATTTATACAAAAGAAATGTTACCTGCTGTTATTTTTAAAATAATTGATAGCATCCCGACAATTATAACTATGTTGTTTTCAAACATGATTATTATCGAATATTTATTTAATTATAATGGGATTGTATATTATTTATTGTATCTTTATAATCGTAATGATATTTACCGATTTGTTCCTCTTGCACTAAGCCTTGGCGCTATTTATTTGGTTTTTACATGGACGGCACAAAGCATTTCTAAATGGATTAATCCTTTGAAACAAGAGGTGAACAAATGAAAAAGTTGAACTTAAAGAAACTTAATTTAACATTTATCTTTGGTAGTCTAATTATGATTTTTATTCTTATTATTATCATGTTTCCTGAAACTTTTACTGATAGGAGTCCTTATACTTTACAACATATTAAGTTCATGATCGTTGATGGGAAGTTAGATGCTGAATCTGCTCCGTTTCCACCTTCAAAAGAATCGATTATGGGTAGTGACGACCTTGGTAGGGACATATATAGTTTAATTATTTATGGCACTAAGCTTACTATTTTATTGGGTATACTTATTGCTCTAGGACAATTTCTTATAGCTATTCCAATGGGACTATATGCAGGTTTTGGTAACAAAATTGCAGGAAATATTATCTCTCAATTTAATATCGTTTTTTCTGCAATACCAGCGCTTTTAGTTAATATTATTTTGTTGCGTTTGGCCTTTTTTGTAGGATTAGATAAAAATCGTTCTATAGTGGCTTTTATCATAGTTATCTCAATAACGGGTTGGGCAAAATTAGCAACGCTTATTACAGAGCGCGTAGAAACAATTAATAAACAGCCTTTTATTATTGGAGAAGTTGCTATTGGTAAAAAAAGAAGAAAAATTGCCTTAGAAAATGTAATTCCTCATTTAGCACCTGAATTGATTGTGCTTTTATTTATGGAAATAGCAAGAAGTCTATCTATGATTATGCAGCTAGGAATTTTTGGCGTGTTTATTGGGAATCTTCGAATTATCAAAGACTCAGCTAATGGTGTGTTGACTTACTATAATATTAGTTTTGAGCCGGAATGGGCAAGCCTTTTGGGAACATCAAGAACCATGATTAGAGTAGCACCATGGATGATTATTTATCCTGCTTTAGCCTTCTTTATCAGTGTTTTAGGATTCAATCTTTTTGGAGAAGGATTAAGGAATATGCTTCAACGTAAAAATTCTATGATAATACCGACTGTTCGGAAGTTATTAGCTATGGACTTGCGTTATCTTATAATCAAGTTTAAAAAGTATGTTATAAAATCTCCAAAGAAGGTTTTTCGATATATCGCTATTTTGTGTTTATTAATACTTTTACTTGCAAGAAAAGATTATGAATTAGAAAATCAGACAAATATATCTAACTTACCTTCACAAAGTGTCATAGGCACTACAGAAAATATAGAAACTGCGAAGTTTATAGAAGAGGAAATGCAACGATTTGGAATTATGCCACTTGAAAATAAAAGTTATTACTTTGATTATTCTACAAGTGAGGCATTCATATTGGAAGAGGAATCTGTTAAACTTAAACTAGATGGTTTAGATAATACATTGATTTTAAATACTGATTATGCTTTTTATTCAACAACTGGTTCGAAAATACAGAGTGATATTATTAACATAACTGAAATGGATTTATTTACACTAAATGATTATGATCAGTTTTCAGAATCATTTGTACTTATTGATACGCAGTATTACAATGAAACTTCAGTTTGGAATTTTATTGATAAAATAAGTATGAATACATCAATAAAGGGTTTTATTCTCATTAGTGATGATGATGTTAAAATTCAACAAAATCTTGTTAATCAAAGCAATTTATTTTCTACATTATATATTAATAGAGACATAGGAACACAAATTATGCAAGCTAATAGCGCTGAAATTTCTATTAATTCCACTGTAAAAAGTCTAAAAGGAAAAGGACGAAATATTGTTGGAATATATCATGGTCAAGACCCTAATATTGCTGAGGAAGCAATACTTATTGGAATGAATTACAATTACTTAGATGAAAACAGTCGTGAAATTTTAAAATTCAATCTTGATTTGATGAAATCTCTTTGTTCTAAGGAAACAAAACGTTCTCTTATATTTATGTTTTATGATGGAACTTTAGATGATGAATATAACGGAATACACGCTATAGCTTCTGATATGCCATACACTACTCAGAAAATCAAAGTGTATATAGACCTTAGTAAATTAGCAACAAAAACTTTTGACGAACTTAGATTCAGTACATTACAGACACCTGTGACTAGACAGCTTGCATGGAGTATTGGTCATCATTTAACAGAAGAACTTAGAGATAATGACTTAAATACTTTTGAACCTATTTCTATTAATAGAAACGGAGAATATTTCTTTCAAGATTATTATTCGGATAATGTTATGTTTTGGAAAAGAGGAATAGCAACTATTCATATAGGGAGTGTTTCAGAAGGTAAACATGAGCTTGAGGAATTGGGTGAAGTTTTACTTAAAGTCATTAATATGAGTAATTATTAAATACAAAGGATGATATGATGAATAAATTATTATTAGAAGTCAAAAATTTGCATGTTTCTTTTCACACTGGTGACTTAGATTTACAGGTGATTAGAGGTTTTGATATGAAACTTAACAAAGGTGAAATTATCGGTATTCTAGGCGAATCCGGTAGTGGCAAGACTGTTTCAGCAAGCTCAATTCTTCGCTTGATTTCACCAGAAGAAGGCAACATTGATCAAGGCGAAATCATTTTTAATGGCAAGGATTTGGCTATAATGAAGGAAAAAGAACTGAAGCATATAAGAGGTAAAAAAATCGCTTTTGTTTTTCAAAATCCTTCTGCTTCACTTAATCCATATAAGAAAATTGGAAAACAAATTAAAAATATCTTAAAACTACACAAAATACATTATTCTAAATCAAGTATTCTAAATGTATTAGAAGAAGTTGGATTAGAAGAAGCTGAAAGTATATATTTCAAGTATCCTTCCCAGCTTAGTGGTGGAGAGAATCAGAGGGTTATGATTGCTCAATGTATTTTACTTAAACCTGAATTAATAATAGCTGATGAACCAACTAGTGCTATTGATGCATCTGTACAAAAGAAAGTCTTAGATTTATTGAAATCAATTAGTAATAAATACGGCATGTCCTTAATTATGATTACTCATGATTTTGATGCTGCTAAGTATATATGTGATCGCTTATATATTATGTATGGCGGACTTATGGTTGAAGAAGGAACATCTAATGAATTATTGCATTCGCCAAAACATCCCTATACTAGAGAACTAATACGATGCGCAGAATCCTTATCAAGATATGATAAAGTTTTATATTCCCTTGAAGGAACGCCACCTTCGCCACAAGAGTTTTCAAACAGTTGCCCTTTTTACAATCGTTGTAATATAAGTACAGAGGAGTGTCTAAAACAAATACCTGCATTAGGCACAGTTGATAAAGGACAGGTACGATGCATTCATCCATTGATTTAAAATAGCATGAGGAGGCTAACATGGATAATACGATTCTAAAAGTAAAAGGACTATCTAAACAATATATAATTAGAAATGGTTTGTTTTCTAAAAAAAGATATATTCATGCTGTGAAAAATATATCCTTTAATATTAAGGAGAAGGAAGCTTTTGGCCTTATTGGTAATAGTGGGTGTGGAAAAACAACAGTTGCAAATATTGTGTTACGACTAATTGAACCTAATTCAGGAACAGTTGAATTTATGAATCAGACAATAACAGAGCTTAATGAAAAAGACTTGCGAAATTTAAGAAAAGATATTCAAATAGTTTTTCAGCATACAAAAACTGTTCTTGATCCAAAGATGACGATTATGGAACTTATTAGAGAGCCTTTACATATTCATCACATTGTTCCAGAAGATGAAATTGAAGATGAAATTGATCGATTACTGACTATGGTTGGGATCTCTCTTACAGAAAAAGTAAAATACCCCACACAATTAAGTGGTGGCCAAAACCAGCGAATTATTATTGCTAGAGCAATTTCTACGAGAGCGAAACTTATTATTTGTGATGAACCCGTATCTGCGTTAGATGTGTCTGTACAAGGTCAAATAATCAATCTTTTGCTTCAGTTAAAAGAAAAATTAAATCTTTCTTATCTTTTCATCTCTCATGACTTAAAGGTTGTTAAATATATGTGTGATACAGTGGCAGTAATGAATGCGGGAGAAATTATTCAAATCGGACCAACAGAAGAAATACTCAAAATTTAGATGGCTTTATTATTATAGAATAAATTCCTGAGAAAATTTATGAGATGGTATTAATTATAAAATGATTGGGAAAAATAAAACGAATGTAGCCATGGCTACAGATTTATAATGATAAATCTGTTAATATTTGCATGTCAAATGAAACAGTTAATCAATCAGACAACTTAGCTATAAATATAACTAGTTGTCATAAACAATAAAAATATAATGGAGGAATTAAAATGAGCATGTTTTGTTATCAATGTCAAGAAGTAGCAAAGGGAACTGCCTGTGAGGTGTCAGGAGTATGTGGAAAAAATCCTGAAGTTTCAAATCTTCAAGATTTACTTATCTACACAGTTAAAGGAATTTCAGAAATAGTTATAAAAGGAAATTTGAATGTTAAAGATTTAGGCGAAGTAAATGAAATGGTATTAGATAGTATATTTAAAACTATTACAAATGCAAACTTTGATCCAGAAGCAATCGTTGAACAAATTAAGAAGAACATTATAGCTCGTGATAAATTAGCTAAAAAAGTTAATGTGGAATTATCACAGGCAGCAACATTTAAGGTTGATATGGATGATTCAAAAGCATATTTAGCCTTTGCTGAAACAATAGGGATATTAGCAACACAAAACGAAGATGTACGTTCGCTAAGAGAATTAATAACATACGGAATCAAAGGGTATGCTGCTTATACACATCATGCACTTAACCTTGGTAAAGAAGATTTTGATTTATATGCATTTACTTATGAAGCAATGGCGGCAACACTTGATGATAGCTTAACAGCTGATGATCTTGTGGCACTTACACTCAAAACTGGTGAATACGGCGTTAAGGCAATGGCAATACTTGATGGTGCAAATACAGAAAGATTTGGTAATCCAGAACTTTCAAAAGTAAATATCGGTGTTAAAGGAAATCCTGCAATTCTTATCTCAGGACATGATTTAAATGACATGGAGCAATTACTTGAACAAACAAAGGGCACTGGTGTTGATGTTTATACTCATTCAGAAATGTTACCAGCAAACTACTATCCTAAGTTTAAGCAATATGAAAACTTAGTAGGTAATTATGGTAATGCATGGTGGAAACAAAAAGAAGAATTCGCTACATTTAATGGACCGATTCTATTTACAACTAACTGTATCGTGCCTCCAAAAGACGGTTCAGAAAGTAGAATTTTCACAACAGGTTCATCAGGATATCCTGGCTCAAAGCATATTACAGCAGATGAAAACGGTATTAAAGACTTCTCAGAAATAATCGCAATGGCTAAGACTTTACCTGCACCTACTGAAATCGAAACAGGAGAAATTGTTGGTGGATTTGCACACGCTCAAGTATTTGCTTTAGCTGATAAAATTGTTGATGCAGTAAAAACTGGAGCAATCAAAAAATTCTTTGTTATGGCTGGCTGTGATGGAAGAATGAAAGGTAGAGATTACTATACAGAGTTTGCTAAAGAACTTCCAAAAGATACAGTGATCCTTACAGCGGGATGTGCAAAATATAGATATAATAAATTACCACTTGGTGATATTGGTGGTATTCCAAGAGTACTTGATGCAGGTCAGTGTAACGATTCGTATTCACTTGCAATCATTGCACTTAAGCTTAAAGAAATCTTTGAACTTAATGACATAAATGAATTACCAATTGCTTATAATATAGCATGGTATGAGCAAAAAGCTGTTATAGTACTACTAGCATTATTATCACTTGGAGTTAAGAATATACACTTAGGACCAACACTTCCTGCATTCTTATCACCAAATGTAGCAAAAATTCTTATTGAAACCTTTGGCATTGCTGGTATCGGCAGTGTTCAAGATGACATTGAATTATTCTTAGGATAGAAGTATATAAATTGTATATTAAACTTTGCTAATTGATTAAAAACTTTTTAAAAAAAGCGATTGGAGTATGATTTCCAATCGCTTTTATAAAGCTGTGTTAAGTCTAATAATGAAAGGTAAAACGGATTAATCATTTTCAAAAATAACTTTCTCAATTAAAACAACAACATCTATGCGCTCACCTGTTTTAGTACTTATATCATTATGTAAAGATAATACTTTAATACCTACAATGTCTTCGATCATGACTTCGAGTTTTGGCCTAATGATTTCCTCTAATTGATAACGCATTTCTTTTATTAACGCTTTGCCTTTTTCCTTGTTAGCTAATTGTTTTTCCGCAGCTGTAAGTACACCCTTTAAACGAATGATGACCATATCATCTAGAATATAAGTTTTAGCTGATTCTGCTCCACGACCTAATTGTTCTCTTTGAAATGCAATCATTTTATTACTGATTATAGCTTCTAATTTACCTTTTTCCATTTTTATCATTACATAAGTAATTACTTATGTTCCCCTTTCGCTATTTATCGAATTATGTATTAGTTTCTTCTTCAAAAAGTATTTGAGCATTATCTTTTATTATCTCAATTTCAAGACTAAGAGCTTGAATTTTTTTGTGAATTTTATCAACTTTTTCACCTGGTATATTGTAATTCAAGAATGTTTCTTCAAAAATTCTATATGTTGAATTAATTTCCCTAGCAATTGTTATAAATGAATCTATATGATGACATTTAAGTGCATTTTTAAATTTATTCATATCGCTTTTAATCAACTTCACAACATCTTTTTCAGTACCAATTTCTTGTAAAGCTAATGGATATGGCTTAGTTCTTTCCAAAAAGTAATTACCTTTTTGATTTATATTATATACATATTGCAGAATAAATCCACAAATATCAAAATGTACATAACATAGTGTTGAATTAATAACGTTAACTTTAGCACCTAGTTGCTGTAACTTCATTGTGTGTTGTGAAACTTCACCTTTTACTATACTTCTCATGTAATCCTCCTATATAAAGAAAATAATTAGATAGACTGTTGATATCATAATCGATACTATCATAATTGGAAATCCGACTTTCATATATTTAAAGAAACTTAATTTGTTTCCGTGCTTTTCTAACATTCCGCTAACTATAACATTGGCTGAAGCACCAACCAATGTTCCATTTCCGCCTAAACATGCGCCAAGAGCTAACGCCCACCAAAGAGGTGTGATGCTAAATGTAGACATGGCTTCCATGCTTTTAATAAGTGGAATCATTGTAGCCACAAATGGGATGTTATCAAGGAATGCAGATGCAATTGCAGATCCCCATAGAACAAGAATTACCATCCAGAAAATATTTCCATTAGTTATATCTAACATTTTTTCTGCTAAAAAGTCAATAACACCTACTGCCTCTAGCCCACCAACAAGAATAAATAATGCAGTGAAAAAGAAAATTGTAGGCCATTCTATTTCTAAAAATACTTCTTCAGGGTCTACTTTACTAACTAATAATAAAAGTGCCGCTCCAATTAAAGCAACTGTTGCTGATTCAAAGTCAAAATACTGATGCATAATAAATCCTACTATAGTTAAGAATAACACAACTCCACTTTTTTTCAACAAGGTTATGTCTTTTAGTGCAAGATTTTCATCCATTGCAAGAATATCAGCTCTTTTTTCTTCTGAGATAGACAAGCTGTTTTTGAGTTTTAGTCTAAAAAAGAAAATAACTACTGTAAATATAACTATAATAACGGGTGCAAGATTAACTATAAAGTCTACAAACCCTAGCCCTGTGGCGCTACCAATCATAATGTTTGGAGGATCGCCAATAAGTGTGGCTGTACCTCCAATATTTGAAACTAATATTAGAGGTAAAACAAATGGTATTGGGTTTGATTCTAATGTGTCTGTTATAACTAATGTAATTGGTACTATAAGTAATATCGTTGTTACATTGTCAAGTAGTGCTGATGAAATAGCGGTAAAAATACTAAACACAACTATAATCTTCCAAGGTTCTCCATTAACTGCTTTAGCAGCTTTGATAGCCAGATATCCAAAAATTCCTGTTCTCCTTAAAATATTCACAATAATCATCATACCAATAAGCAATCCAATTGTATTAAAATCAATTTTCTCAATTGCAGTTTCCTGCGTAATAACTTTTGTAAAGAGCAACATAGTAGCTCCAAATAGAGCGATTGATGTGCGATTGATTTTTTCAGATACAATAATTGCATATGTAATAATGAAAATTAATAAAGCAATAAATAAATGATTAAATTCCATAATACCCTCCCAGTTTACGCGACTAACTGCACAACAAAATAATCTAATTTATCAAGGTTACTTTTATAGTTTTTAAATAATTTAAGAATATTATCTAAATTATTTTTTCCTTTGATTTTTGCTAAAAGAACATCTTGTTTCTTGTTTCTAAATAAAGATGCCATGGATCCAATGGTAAAAGGTACATCAACATCTTCTACTTCTTTAGCATTCTCTCCATTTAACCAGAATGCATTTTCTACAAATTTATTATCTTGTATCATATCTGTTAACTCATATTTCATTAATTCTTTTTCAACTACACATACTAATAAAAACATAATTATTTCCTCTCTTACAACATATTATTGTGCATAACCATGTGGATTTTCACGCAAAAAAAATCAGCTTCATTCTATAATTAATTATAGTTAGAGCTGACCTATACTATTATTTGCCCAAGCACTTAATAATATCTATCTTACACATATAGTTATGGAATACTAACTGAACTGATCTATCTTTAGATTGTCCCAATGACAAACGAACTATAGAAACCTTTCTAATAATATGCCTATTTAAGCATATTGTCAATGATTTCACAATAAAATAGCAAAATGACGTGTTGTAATGATCGTACATAAATAATAGATTAAAATATGCCTATTTTCAAACTATTATTTAAGGTTTTTATTGTCTATTATTACATCAGAAAAACTAAAAAATATTGTTTGTGAGTAATATATATAATATAATGATATCATATCATATCATATCATATCATATCATATCATATTTTATTATACTGCAAAATATTTCATAAATTATTTATAGCAAATACAAAACGATTGTAATTATTATAAAAAGATGTTACTATATCAACGACAAAAGAAAGGTAATATTATGATAATAGTTGACAATCTGTCTTATTCGTATCCGCAAAAAGATTTGTATAATAAAATTTCATTTACCCTTGAAGAGGGACAACACTGTGCATTTATTGGTTCTAGTGGTAGTGGTAAAAGCACGCTAATAGATATTATTATGGATGCTGATAATTATATGTTTAATGGTGGATTAGAAATAGATACAAGAAGAAAAATCGGTTATGTAAGTCAGTTTTCAAAATTGAATCAAGAGACAAAAGTTACAGTATATGATTTTATTGCAGAAGAATTTATTAAACTTCAAGGTGAAATAACAGCTGTTTGTAATGATATGGAAACCTCTATAGAAATAGATCAACTATTAGAACAATATCAACAGCTATTAGATGCTTTTGATGCTATTGGTGGGGATAATTATGAAAGTAATATTAATAGTAAACTAAACCTTGCAGGCCTAAAAAAGCAGAAAGATTTAATAGTATCTGAACTTAGTGGTGGCGAATTTAAACTTATTCAGGTTATTAAAGAAATGCTTATTAGTCCTGACTTAATGATTATGGATGAACCTGATGTGTTTTTAGATTTTGAAAACTTAAATTCCCTTAGAAAATTAATAAATGCGCATAAAGGAACTTTATTCATTGTTACTCACAATAGATATTTATTAGACCATTGTTTTAATAAAATCGTACATCTTGAGAATATGGAAGTTAGAGAATTTGATGGTCGATATATTGAATATAACTTTTCGTTGCTTCAAACTAAAATTGAACTTCAAGAACTTGCTATTGCTGATGATTTAGAAATCGCAAGAAATGAGGCATTGATTGATAGATTAAGAGATATATCTTCATATAATGCAGAGGCTGCAAGAGGGAAATCTCTTAACGCAAGAGTGAAAATACAAGAAAGATTATTAAAAAACAGAATCAATGCACCATTTGTAGATATTAAACAACCTAAGATTGATTTTGAATCTAATAACTATATAGAAGAAACAATTGCATTAAAAGTTAATAATTATTGTGTTTCATTTGAAGAAACGTTATTAGAGAATGTAGAATTTGAGATGAAGTCCACTGATAAAGTGGCACTTATCGGATTGAATGGTACAGGAAAAACAACTTTAATGAAAGATGTTTTTTTGAATAATAGTGAATCAATTAAGGTGCATCCTGAAATCACTATGACTTATCTATCCCAGATCCAAGGTGAAACCCTTGATGAAACTAATACAATTATGGAAGAATTTTTAGAATCTGGATTTAATACTTATAATGAAGTTGAAGTGTATCTTTCAAACTACAGTTTTGACAAAGAAGGTATTTATCAAACCATAAATTCACTATCAGGTGGCGAAAAAAATATACTTCAATTAGCTAAAGTTGCATGCACAAACGCAAATTTTTTACTTCTTGATGAACCGACAAGTCACTTAGATACATATTCACAAATTGCACTAGAGAAGGCAGTTGAAGGCTATAAAGGTGGAATTTTGATGATATCTCATGATTATTATTCCATAGTAAATTCCATGGATTATGTACTAATTATTGAAAACAAGAAAATTAGAAGAATGAGCATGAGAAAGTTTAGAAAAATGATATATTCAAGCCATTTTGATATAGATTACCTTCAACTTGAGGAAAAAAAGAAAAAAGTCGAGACTCAGATTGCATTTGCTTTAAAGGATAACAAGTTTGAAGTTGCAAAAAAATTAGCAACTGAGCTTGAAGAATTAATTGGAAAATTAATATTTTTATAACGAAAAAAGTTTTGTGATGATGTATATCATCACAAAACTTTTTTAATATAATATTATTTTATATTGTGCTATGTTAGTAAACTATTTTAAATTCTCAGGATTTAATACTTTTAATTCATCAATGACAAACAATCCATTTTCGCGAATAAGTACATCGTCGAAGTAAATTTTACCGCCGCCGTAATTCTTGGTTTGAATGCAAACTAAATCCCAATGTATTGCAGATTTGTTCAAATTGTCGCATTCATCGTATGCATTACCTGGAGTAAAGTGAAAGCTGCCTTTAATCTTCTCGTCAAACAAAGTATCTTTCATTGGATGTTCTATATATGGATTAACACCAATAGCGAATTCACCAACATATCTTGCACCTTCATCAGTATTAAAAACTTCATTAATTCTTGCTGTATCATTTGCAGTAGCTTCAATAATCTTACCGTCTTTAAAGGTTAGTTTAATATTTTCATAAGTAAATCCTTGATATACAGCAGGAGCATTGTAAGAAATTGTTCCATTTATAGAATCTCTAATCGGTGCTGAGAAAACTTCGCCATCAGGTATATTTACTTCACCGGCACATTTAATTGCAGGAAGACCTTTGATTGAAAAAGTCAAGTCAGTTCCAGGACCTTCAATATGAACCTTGTCAGTTTTTTCCATAAGTGTAACAAGTGGGTCCATAGCAACGTTCATTTTGGAATAATCAAGATTACATACATCGAAGTAGAAATCTTCAAAAGCCTCAGTGCTCGTATTTGCAAGCTGAGCCATTGATTCATTTGGGTAACGAAGAACAACCCAACGTGTTTCGTTAACACGGATTTCAGAGTGAACCGGTTTAGCATATAATCGTTGATATAAGCCCATCTTATCACTTGGTACATCTGCGCTCTCAGTAACGTTTTCTGAACCTCTAATCCCTATAAAACAATCCATTTCTTTCATTCTCATAGAGTCCCATGATGCGTTTAGTTCATGTGTTTCTTCTGTTGCATGTAAGAGTAATTCTCTTGTAATTTTTTGATCGTTTGATTGAATAAATGGTAGGGCACCTACCTTGTATATTTCTTTGATAAGAGCTCTAACTAATGGTTTTGGGGCATCTCCAACATATTCGATAAGTACTTTCTCACCGTCTTTTGCTTCTATTGAATAGCCTACTAAATTTTTGGCAAGTATATTAATTCTTGAATCCATTTTGGTCACCTTTCTTTTATTAGTTTCATATAATGTAAACAATCTAATACGAGTATACCAAACTGCTAGTTAGATTGCTAGTGAAAAGTAACTGGTTTTGATACCTTAACCGTATATAAAAGAAAACACATCATATATTTTATAGATTTATCACACAAGGATATGTTATAATATCAACAGAAAAGAGCCTTGGATTAAACAATTTTGAGTTAGGCTTTAATGCATATAAAGGAAGGTATAAATATGAACACAGTATTAGTCAAAGATTTATATTCAGATTTGACACCTTATATTGATAAGGAAATCACAGTTGCTGGTTGGGTAAGAAGTATACGTGCTTCAAGTAACTTTGGATTTATGGTTATTAACGATGGTACTCATTTTAAAACATTACAAATTGTTATGAATGCAGATATTGACGGTTATAAAGAATTGTCAAAACTTAATGTAGGAGCTGCAATTATTGCTACAGGTAAGTTGGTTGCAACACCTGATGCAAAGCAAGATTTTGAATTGCAATCTATAAAAATTGATATTGAAGGAGAATCAGCATCTGATTATCCACTTCAAAAGAAAAGACATGGTTTGGAGTTTCTTAGAACCATTGAACACTTGCGTCCAAGAACTAATACGTTTTCTGCAGTGTTTAGAATTCGTTCACTAACTTCTTTTGCCATTCATCAGTTCTTTAATGAAAAAGGATTTGTATATGTACATACTCCAATTATTACAGCTAGTGATGCAGAGGGTGCAGGTGAAATGTTTAGAGTATCAACCTTAGATCCTAACAATACGCCAAAGACTAAAGATGGTGAAGTGGATTTTAAAGAAGATTTCTTTGGAGCTGAGACTTCTCTTACAGTAAGTGGCCAATTAAATGTTGAAACTTATGCAATGGCATTTAGAAATGTTTATACTTTTGGGCCTACATTTAGAGCTGAAAATTCTAATACACCAAGGCATGCGGCTGAGTTTTGGATGGTTGAACCTGAGATGGCTTTTGCAGATCTTATTGATGATATGGATGTTGCAGAAGAAATGATTAAATATGTTATTACATATGTTAGAGAACATGCACCTGAAGAAATGAATTTTTTCAATCAATTTATTGACAAGAATCTTTTCGAAAAACTTGATAATGTAGTTAATAATGACTTTGAAAGAATTACATATACACGAGCAATTGAACTTCTTACTAAGAAGAATGACAAATTTGAATTTCCTGTTAAATGGGGAAGTGACTTACAAACGGAACACGAAAGATATCTTACAGAGAAAATATTCAAGAAACCTGTATTTGTTACTGATTATCCTAAAGATATTAAAGCTTTCTATATGAAGCTTAATGATGATGATAAAACGGTTGCAGCAATGGACCTATTAGTACCAGGTGTTGGCGAAATTATTGGTGGTTCTCAAAGAGAAGATGATTTTGATAAAATAGTAGCACGCATGGATGAAATGGGGCTAGATCAAGAAGAATATTGGTGGTATCTAGATCTGAGAAAGTATGGTGGTTGCCGTCATGCAGGATTTGGTCTTGGCTTTGAACGAATGATTATGTATATGACGGGTATGGGAAATATTAGAGACGTTATTTCTTTTCCACGTACAGTTAATAATTGTCATATTTAGAACTGAAATATTTGGTACTGGAGGGAATATGACTAAAAAGAGAGTGTTAATTATTATCAGCATTATTATTCTATTAATTATTGCAGTAGTTGCAGGCTTTATTGGATATCTTCAGTTAAGCTTGTTTGAAGTTGAGCCAATAGAGAGAAATGCTTTGACTAATTATGTAAATAATAGGGGGCTTGATTTATTAAGCCGTAAACAAGACAGTTTATACGAAGGCGAAATTCCAATAGAAGTATTAGAAGATGAAGCGATAATGCTATTTATTAATAATGAAAAAACAATAGATATGGAAATAGTTAACGCTAGCATTGATTTGATTAATGGTGAAGCAAAAGTTAATTATCTGACAGGAAATTTCTATATACCGGTTTATTATCAAACTGATTATGCAATTAATGATAATCAGTTAGTTATTACCATGAAATCGCTAAGTTATGGCAAAAATCAAATAAATCTACCTGAATTTATTGATCAGAAGTTTTTTAATCAAATATTTACGGAAGATAAAGTTGTCAAATTGAATATTGAGGACTATAACACAAGTGAAATTTTCAAGTATGACAGTAGTCGAATTGAAAATGACAGTCTTTTTGTGATGTTAAAGTTAGTACTACCTGATTTAGACAAACTTGCTGCAGGTATCTTCGAAAACCTTAATGAAGATTATATTGAAGTGTTTGAAAATGGGAGTCAAGAGCAAAAAGAAGCGTTAAATTGGATTAATGAGTATGAAGAAACTAAGCCTGAGATAACAGCTAGAATTTTTGAAGACTTTTTAGACAAAGGTAAGATTATTAAGAATATTCTTGTTTTGGCAACGCCTGATAAATTGATGAATGTATATACAGAATATCCGATTATACAAGCAAAAGTTTCCAAGGAAGAAGTACTTAAGCTTAGAGGAGAACTAATTGGTGAAGCAGTAGTTGGTTATGGTCAATATATTCTTGAAGCGTTAAAAACTTTATCTAGTGAAGGCAATCTAATCATATCAAAGGGGTATCCTTTTGATTATGAAAATTTTGAAACAATAACAATTGAAGTACTTATAGATAGATATGATATTAATATACCTGAAGCTGTGTTAAATAATATGTCAATGGCGTATTTAAATAGTAATATTTATATAGCTTATCAATCTGAAGAAGGAACATTTATTGCAATTGATCAGATGGGTTATAAGATTATTACTGCAGAACAATTTAAAAATCAATATAATATACCTATTCCAAAAACAGGGGAATTAACAGTTAGTGAAGAAATTTATGAAGATATATATGATGCTCTTTTTACATATTTTGGAGAGGATGTATTTATTAGGTATTTGAAAGATGATGGTGATGAAGCATATTCGATTATTTCTGTAGAAAGTGACTACCAAGAATACAAGTTAGTTGCACTTAAAAAACTTGGAGATGTATTTGAGGTGTATGCTGATGGATTTGAATCAGCACTAGAGCTCAATAAAATACATCCTGACTTTAATATGAACCTAGTTACCCGTATGAATGAAGGTACACAATTACTGTTTTTAAATAGTAAAACTAAGAATAATTTAATTGATGGATTGAAGGAAAAAGGATATATGGAATCAGGTGAGACGCTAGTATACTGTTCCTATGATGGAGTTAGATATATTTCATTAGTACTTAATAGTGGAGAAGAATATATATACACAATATACCGAGGTACTTTCCTCGAAGATATATATACGTTAGAAGACGCACTAATACGTTTTGGAGACATTGATCCTATGATAATATTACATGCAAATCCAAGTAATGATTTACTAAATGAGTAGAATCAATATTAAGTGAGTGAAAACAAATAATAGAAAACAAATAATAGAAAATAAATAATAGAAAACAGATAATAGAAAACAGACAATAGAAAATAAATAATAAAGGAGATGAGTTGTGAAGTTGTTCAACTCAAGAAAACTATGTTTATAACAGATTTAACTTATACAAAATCAATTCTAGAAAAACTTCTAAATACACCAAGTCCAAGTGGGTTTTGTAATGATATTATGAAGGTTGTTGAAAACGAAGTTTATAAACTTGGTTATTCATTTGAGAGAACTTCTAAAGGTAATGGTATTATAAGTATTGTCACGGGTAACGAAGTTGAAGGTGGATTGTTATTGTCAGCCCATGTAGATACCTTAGGAGCAATGGTTCGTAGCATAAAAAGTGATGGAACTATTCGCATTACAAGTGTAGGTGGTTTTACGATGAATTCAATTGAAGGTGAATATTGCAAAATTCATACAAGAGAAGGCAAAATTTATACAGGTACAATACTAAATACCATGCCTTCAGTTCATGTATATAGTGAAGCAAGAACACAGGAACGTAAAGAAGAAGTAATGGAAATTAGAATTGATGAAGAGGTGAAAAACAAGGAAGAAACTGAAGAGTTAGGTATACAGGCTGGAGACTATATTAGTTTTGATCCTAGAGTTGTTTATACTGAAAGTGGATATATTAAGTCGAGACATCTAGATGATAAAGCGGGTGTTGCAACCATTATGGGACTTTTGAAGTATATTAAAGATAATAATATTCAATTACCAATTATGACAAAGGTAATGTTCTCGACTTTTGAAGAAGTTGGACATGGCTCATCATACATTCCTGAAGGTATTAGCACTCTTCTAGCAGTGGATATGGGAGCTATTGGTGATGATTTAAGTTGTAGTGAAAAGGACGTGTCTATATGTGTGAAAGACAGTTCAGGACCTTATGATTATGATATGATAGGAAAACTTGTTGATATAGCTAAGGAGCAAGAATTAGATTATGCTCTTGATGTATATCCAAGATATTCATCAGATGCTAGTGCAGCCCTTCATGGCGGCTCTAATATTCGAGCCGCTCTAATTGGTCCAGGGATTCATGCTTCTCATACAATGGAACGTACGCATGAAAAAGCATTACTTAATACACTGAACCTATTAATAGGGTTTGTTTGTTAATACTATTCTAAATATTGTTCAATAGTAAATATATTTTTATCTCCACGATATCTTGAAATAGTATATTCTACAGGGGTTTCGAATTTGTTGAAACCAGTATAGTGAAAAAGCTGAATGGCTGTGGTTTTAGTAATTTGTAAAAATTCACAGTCTTCCTTAGTAGGAATTGAAGCTTCGATGCTTCTAATAACTTTGTTAATTTTTGTATTGATATTCTTAGCTAAAATTTTATATAAGGACTTTGTAGTCATATCATAATCCAAAACATTTTTGCATAAAGAATAGGGTAAGTAAGTCGCAGCAATTACGATTGGTTCATTATCAGCTAAACGTAGTCTCTTTAAGTAAATAACATCTGTATGTACTGGAATATTTAGAGCTATGGCAACTTCAATGGGAGCTTCGATAACTTCAAAGTTAAGAATTGTAGAACTTGGTTCGTATCCCTTTCGTTCCATTTCGGCTTTAAAACTTTCAATACGTTGGATGAAATCTTGGTTGATTTTGTCCTGTGAAACAAATGTACCCCTACCTTTTACACGATAAAATTTGCTTTCAGTTACTAGCTCAGTTAAAGCTTGTCTAACGGTGGTACGACTGATTCCAAATATATCACACAATTCAAATTCTGTTGGAATCATATCTCCTGGTTGTAGCTTTTCTTCCTTCATCATATCTAGTAGAATGTTCTTGAATTGAAAATAAAGTGGAATTGGAGTTGTTTTATCAACAACATAGGTCTTGAAAATTTCTTTTGAAATCAATTGTTCTCCCCCTTTTCTTCATATATAGGTTTTTTGTGACTGTAAAGTATATACAAACATGCTTTATATAATACTTCTGCAACATATATATTGTTTGTTATAATAACACTACATATAATTTTACAGTATTTTCACAAAAATTCAAGGTTTTTTTGAAAATAGAAAAATATTAGTAGAAATATCATATTTTATTTAAAACTTTAAACTTGTAAGGGTATGTTCTGCTATAATGGTAGATAGATTAGTAACAACTAAGGAGGAATTATTATGAAACGTATAGGAATTTTAACTAGTGGTGGAGATTGTCCAGGGCTCAATGCTACAATTCGTGGTGTTGCAAAAGCGTCATATGGAATGATGGATTGCGAAATTGTTGGTATATTAGATGGCTTTCAGGGACTTATTAATGATCAAACTATAGAAATGAAACCAAAAGATTTTTCAGGTATTTTGACAAGAGGCGGTACAATACTCGGAACACATAGGACACCTTTTAAAAAGATGCGAAAGATTGAAGAAGATGGTATTGATAAAGTTAAAAATATGATTGAAACTTATCATAAACGCAATTTAGACTGTATTGTTTGTTTAGGAGGTGCAGGTACCCATAAAAATGCCAATTTACTTCGTGAAGAAGGACTAAATGTTATTGGATTACCTAAAACTATAGATAATGATATATATGGAACAGATATTACATTTGGGTTCCATACGGCAGTAGATATTGCTACGGAAGTAATTGATAGAATTCATACAACGGCTGATTCTCATGATCGTGTTATGATTATTGAAATAATGGGAAACAAAGCTGGTTGGTTAACTCTTTACTCAGGTGTTGCAGGAGGAGCGGATGTTATTTTGATTCCTGAAATTCCTTATGATGAAGAAGTGGTTTTAGAAGCTCTTAGAAAACGTCATTCAAAAGGTAAAAACTTTTCGATTATTGTAATGGCAGAAGGAGCTAAGAGTATAGAAGAAGCTAAAATGAGCAAGAAAGAATATAAAGAATATCGTGAGAAGTTACCATTTCCTGCAGTTTCTTATCGTTTGGCGGATGTGATTAATAAAACAGGTCTTGAAACTAGGGTTACAATACCAGGACATCAACAACGTGGTGGATCTCCTACAGCGTATGACCGTGTAATAGCTACTAAGTTTGGAGTGTACGCAGCTAAGCTTATTAGAGATGAACAGTTTGGTATGACAGTATCACTTAAATGCGATAGTGTAGTAGCAACACCATTATCAGAAGTTGCAGGTCTATCAAAACCAGTTCCTATTGATAATAATCTTATTAAAACAGGACGTTTAATAGGACTTAATTTTGGTGATGACTTGTAGCAGTAATTGCTTGAAGTATCCAAGCATACATATAGTGGTAGAAAGTTCAACTATGTAGTTTTGACACCTTAACCATCATTATAAGGAGAAATTTCATGCGATTTGTACATATTGCAGATGTTCATCTAGGTATGAGCTTTAAAGCGGCTTCCTTTGCCAAAGCATTCGGTAAAGAAAAACGGGAAGCAATCAAAAAGAATTTTAAAAACGTAATAAACTATATTAGCAGTAACAATATAGAGTTACTACTGATTGCTGGCGACTTTTTGGAAAGTGATTATATTGAATTGAAAGATTTATATGATATCAATTATCTCTTTCAGTCTATTTCTAGTACTAAGATAGTTATAATGACAGGAAATCACGATCCACAGTCACTAAATGATAATATCTATAGTCTAATCGAATGGTCGAATAATGTAATAATTATGCCTACCAACTATTCTTCTGTAGAAATCAAGGAAATAGAAACATCCATTATAAGTGTTTCATGGAAGTCTAAAGGACCTATGAAACTTAATAAGGAAAAACTTGAGAAAACAATAAATAATTGTTCTAGCAAAAACAAGATATTAATGTTGCACGGTGATTGTTATGTTAAAAACGACTACATGTTTCTTGACTCTAAATATTTAAAAGGACTTAAAGTCGACTATGCTGCACTTGGGCATATTCACAAACATGATATATTGCATGAAACAATTGTATATCCAGGTTCACTAGAACCACTTGATTTTTCCGAAAGCTATAATCACGGATTTATTGCAGGAGATATAAATGCTTCTAGAGAACTAGCCTTTGAATTAATAACATCTATGATTTATCCAATGGAAACCTTATCTATTGACACTACTAAAGTCATGTCTTACCTTGGAATCATTGATATAATCAAAGAAAGAATCTCTCATAAAATAAAAACTAATAGTAATTTGATGTTAAGGATATTATTGATAGGAGAACTACATCCATATATCGGAGATATTAGAAATGATCTAAGCAAAGAACTAAAAGAAATTTATAATGAACAGTTGGCATATGTAGAGCTAGTTGATAAAACAATACCAGGGTATGATATAGAAGTATTATATGAAGAACACAAAGAGGATTTGATAGGATATTATATTAGAGCAATTAGGGCAAAAGGTCTTGATAAAGAAGTGAATAAACAAGCGCTATCAACAGGAATTACTTTGCTTCTTGAAGCTATGAGATAGGAATAATGATGATTATTAAAGAATTACATTTAACTAACTTTGGAAAATTTAATAATAAGAAAATTCTTTTAGATAATAATATGAATATTATATATGGAAAAAATGAAGCTGGAAAGAGTACAATATTTTACTTTATAGTTGGAATGTTTTATGGATTCTATAAACCATATATCAAAACTAGAAAACTTCTTGAACTTCATGAAACATACAAACCATGGTCTGGAGGTGGATATCTTGGGAACTTGGTTTTTTATGATGAGAAGATTAATAGAACAGTTCAAATTGAAAGAAATTTTGATCAAAGAAATGAATCAATAACAGTTATTGATATTTCTACAGGTCAAGATATAACAGATACATATCCAATACACCCGATTTTTCGTTTACCAGATATAGCAGGAGTTCATCTTGGAATGTCTTATACAACATTTATTAATACGCTAGGAATAAAACAACTTGGACAAAAAACTGATTCAAATTTTGATAAAGAACTTAAGGAATCAGTTATTAATGCTTTGACAACAAGAAATTCAGATGTATCAATACATAAAGTTCAAGACAAGATAACTAAAGAACTAGATCAAATAGGTTCTATTAGAAGAAAAACATCGAATTATTATCTTAAAAAACAAAAGCTTGCCAACTTAAAAATAGAAGCTAAAGCAACTAAAGAAATTTTTGATGAAATAATAGAACTTAAGGAAGATGAGAGAAAATTAGAATCTGATAAAGCATCTATAATGAAAGATTTAAAAAAAATTGATAGAATTAAACAAATTGTAGCAATAGAAAAATTACAGGATGTTTATGATAAAGGAATTGAAATAGAACTCCAATATAAAACACTTACCAATAAGAAGGCAGACTTAAAAGTAACAGAGGAATTCTCTGAAAATGATATAGACAGAGTGATTGAATGTATGAACTTAAATAAATTCATTGATATGCAACAGGCAGATAAAGAAAAAGAAAAAAAATCAAAGTTAAAGATTGGTTATATATTAACAGGGATAGGATTATTATTGGCTATTATAGGTATTGTATTGGCATTTGTTAATCTTTGGTTTGGTTTGATTGGGGTTTTCAGTATTGGAGTAGCAATCGGTTCTTCAGAAATTTTAATACATAAAAACCAGGTAGAATATGAATTAGAGATAGAAATATTACAAAGTGAAATGGAAAAGTTGAATTCAGAAATATTACCTGTAACTAGCTATTATAATATTAGCACAGTTTCCAAACTTAAAGAGATTAGAGAAAAGCTTAAACAGTTTAATAATTACAAACGAGATTTAAATAATAATAGGTTAAGATTCAATGACCTGTTACAAAGTAAAAGTTTGTTAGAAATAGAAATAGAACTCAGAAAATTACTTCAGAATCAATTAGAAGTAGCTGAAAATAATTATCAAGATAAGGACAATTATCAAGACAAG
>JAOZKH010000021.1:26680-32311 GCA_029935405.1 Vallitaleaceae bacterium
AAGGACAATTATCAAGACAAGATAGAAGATGAAGAAACTCTAATAGAGCAGTTGAATGAAATAAGAGAACAGATTACAATAATTAAGGTGGAGGCAGAGTCACTTTCAAGAGAGTACCGTGAAATCGCCGAAATTGAGGAAGAAATTATTTATGAAGAACTGCTTTTAAATGAAATGAATATTAAGAAAAAAGTATATGAAACTATTAGAGAAACAATAGATGAAGTGACTGATGAATTACAACATAACTTTGCACCATTATTAAACAAAACAGTATCATCAATTATTGAATCAGTGACAGATAATAAATATCAAGATATTAAAATCAATCCTGAAATGCTTATGCGTTTAGTTGATCCAGTTAGCAATAAAACAATTAGCGCTAATCAATTAAGTTGTGGAACAGTTGACTTATTCTATATTGCATTAAGAGAAGCACTTGCTAGCTGGATTAATAAAGATAAACAATTGCCTATGCTTATGGATGAAACATTTGCACATTTTGATAATGATAGATTAGAAGCAGCATTAAACTTATTTGCTAAGTTATCACATCAAGTGATTCTGTTTACATGTCAAGAAAGAGAATTAACGTTAATTCCATCATCTTCTGCAATTATAAGACTATAACGAATTTTAATTATTGGTTTTGTTTTCTCTAGTAGCATAATCAACCCAATTAAAGAAATCTTTTGAACCATTAGTAATAGGAATTTCAATGATTTCTGGAATATCATAGGAATGAATACTTCTAATAAGCTCTTCACATTTTTTAAAGAGAGACTTTTTAGTCTTAATAAGTAGTCGGATTTCAGTATCATGGGTGACATGACCTTTCAAAAAGTAGTGACTGTATATATTGTTTGTTTGAATGCATGCAGCTAACTGCTTTTCGAAAAGTAAGTGGATAATATAATCGGCTTCCCTTTTGTCCCTTGTGTTTGTTAGTATTAACGTATAATCAGTACTCATTTTGTTACCTCGCATATTTTAGACTTTATGTAATTTTACACTCTAATATGTTAAAATGCAAATAAGAGTAAAAAACATAGGTTGACAAGACAACAAAAAAAATATAAAATATCAATAGATACGGACGTTCGAATATCTATAGTGAGTAGGTGCGATAATGATAAATAGAAATTCATATATACCCTTATATATACAATTAAAAAATGAAATAAGAAGTAAGATTAAATCTAATGAGTATGATGTGGAAGAATTAATTCCAAGTGAAAAAGAATTAATGGAATTATATTCCGTTGGAAGAGCTACGGTAAGAGAAGCGGTTAATCACTTAGTTGCAGAAGGTCGCCTTGAAAAACGACAAGGAATTGGTACCTTTGTAAAAAAACCGAAAAAAGCAATTGGTTTTGAACCATTAATAAGTTTGACACATTCATTGAAAAATACAGATGTAGATTTGATTAATAAAGTGATATATAAGGAAATTATAGATTTGTCTAAAGAGGAACAGAAACTGACAAAGATGAAAACAGAAAAGAGTTTTAGATTTAAACGTATAAGAACAATTAATCAAATCCCTATTATTTTAGAAGACTTTTACTTTGATTTAGAATTTTATAGAAAAGCAAAAGATGCTGATTTAGAAGAATCTATAGGTGCGTTATTAATAGAAAAAATGGATATTGAAATATCAAAGATTGAACAAGAAGTAATTACGAAGACTGCAACAGAGGAAGAACAAAAAGCGTTAGGGATTGACTCTGACGAAAGCGTTTTGTATATGAAAAGATGGACTTATATTAAAAATATTGATCAGCCATATCAATATTATGAGCTTGTGGCTCCTGTAACTTTGTCAGGATATCCATTTAAACATTTTTAGGGAAAATTCTCCTTAAATAATAAAGTTATTTGTTGGCGAGAATGTCACATAAACTGTAACAATATGAATAAATAATAGACGATTATGGAGGTAGTTATGAAATTATTAAATAATCTTTATCGAATGAGCCATTATGCATTTTATTTGGGAGTACGGGTGCTTCCATTTCCAAAAGTAAAAATAATATCTGGGAAAGGTAGCATAGCAAAAATTCCCAATTTTCTTAATCAATATAACTATAAAAATATATTGATTGTTACAGATGAAAGTATTGTATCATTAGGACTTATTGACGTGTTACTAAAAAAATTAGATGAATATAGCATTGATTATACAATTTATAGTGGAGTTAAACCAAATCCAACTATTAATCAGGCAGAAGAAGCAGCAAAAGCTTATGTAGATAATGGATGCGACGGAATAGTTGCAGTTGGTGGAGGATCGCCGATGGATTGTGCTAAAGTTGCAGCTGCAAGAATTTCTAATCCAAATAAATCAGTAAGAGATATGAAAGGTCAATTTAAAGTAACTAGAAAGCCACCGATTATTATTGCTGTACCGACAACATCAGGAACGGGTTCGGAATGTACAATTGCCGCAGTTATTACAGATGGAATAACACATGAAAAATTTGCGATTACAGACATGAAACTCACACCAAAAGTTGCAGTTTTAGATTATGAATTAACAAGAGGATTACCAAAGCATATTACAAGTACAACAGGAATGGATGCATTAACCCATGCTGTTGAAGCGTATTTAAGTATTATACATACAAAAGAAACTGATGAGTATGCTATTAAATGTATTAAGTTGGTTTTTAGTTATTTGCAACGTGCTTATATTAATGGTGATGATATGGATGCAAGAGAAGCCATGGCTAAGGCGGCATATTTTGGTGGAATGGCATTTACAAGGGTGTATGTTGGAAATGTACATGCTATGGCACATCAATTAGGTGGTATGTATAATGTTCCTCACGGATTAGCAAATGCAGTCATATTACCAGTGGTACTTGATTATTATGATGAAACAGTATACCGTCGTCTTGCTGAATTAGCTAGACATATAAAATTAAATAATGATGGAGAAAATAGTGAAGAAATTTTGGCAAAACGATTTATTGCCAAAATAAGAGAGATTAATATATCTATGGATATTCCTATAATAATACCTGAAATTAATGAGGTAGACATTAAACAGCTTGCAAAACAAGCGGTACATGAAGCAAATCCAACCTACCCTGTTCCCAAAATTATGGAACAAAATGAGTGTGAAAAGTTATATGGTAAATTAATAGAATCCTAGATGGATAAGGTTTCAAAACTAAGTTTTTAGCAAGGAGCAATGTATGCGTTTGAGAAATGTTGCAGGAGCCATTGAACATGTGAATAGTCATTCTTTGGTCAATCAGGTTCCTAAGAAATACAAAGGGAAATGGAAAACGTTTTTTGGTAATAACCATGCGATTCATATTGAAATAGGTATGGGTAAAGGCGACTTTATTAT
This sequence comes from Vallitaleaceae bacterium, assembly GCA_029935405.1. Classification (GTDB taxonomy): domain Bacteria; phylum Bacillota; class Clostridia; order Lachnospirales; family Vallitaleaceae; genus UBA1351. The sequence goes on from JAOZKH010000021.1 coordinate 30,039, forward strand.
TAAAAATGCAAAAAAATATCCTAATATTAATTTTATAGGAATTGAAAAAATTTCAGCAGTTATTTTAAGAGCTGTTCAAAAAGTTGAAAGCCAAGAAGAATCATTACCAAATCTTAGTTTGTTAAGATTTGATGCATTTGATGTTTTAGATATATTTGATAAAGATGAAATAGGAAGAGTATATCTAAACTTTTCTGATCCATGGCCAAAAGATAGATGGGCCAAAAGAAGACTGATGTTTATTAAGTATTTAGAAAAATATAGTGTGATTTTACCTAGCGATGGTTTAGTAAAGTTCAAAACAGATAATAATGATTTGTTTGACTTTTCTCTTGAAGAGATAGAAAAATCGAATTTTAAGAAAACTAAGGAAACAAGAGATTTACATAATTCAGATTTTCTTGAAGGCAATATAATGACTGAATATGAGGCGAAATTTGTTTCAGAAGGTAAGAAAATTAATTTTGTTGAAATTATGAATATTAAATAGTAGTAGAATTAGATTAACTAAGTATTTCTGTTAATACAGCTACAATTATAAAAACTGTGGTGGTTAGAATTAAGGGTAAAGTGAAAATAGGTTGAGGTTTATCCGCATTATTAATAGGAATTTCATCATCAAGTAATAATGAATCAAGCAATTTATTATTAGGGATAGTTTCTTGTGGAAAGAACTTGTAAGAAGGTTCATTTCCTCTAAGTAAATGTCCTTTTTTATTGATACTAATTAAAATAAATAATATGCCGCCAAAAAACGGTAATGAAATAACAACAAAAAGTAATACTAGGGTTAACGACTGCATAAGCAGTTGACTTTGATCAAGTAATGCCATTGTTTGTTGTTGTTCTTCGTAACCTGGAATTGATGTAAAAAAATCACTGGTAGCTATATAAGCTAAGGTGAGATTAGTGCTATTAATAATAAAATGCATAATCATAGAAGTTACAATTGAACCCGTTATATGAACTATAATGCTAAAGAGAAATCCTAATACAAAAGCATATAAAAATTGATTCATATTCATGTGCATCATACCAAAAAACAAACCACTAATTAATGAAGTTGTGAATACTTTTGTGTGTTTGTAATGTGAAAGAAAAATTCCTCTTGATATCAATTCTTCAAAAATACTAGGAAATATCGCAATAACTAAAATTGCAAATAAATAATTTTCTTGACCTATTAGTGCTAATGTATCATTTAAAGCTGGCTTAAAAATAAACTGACTTAAAACATTTATTAACATAACTAAAGGGATGGAAGTAAATGCAAGTAGAATAGATAAGATAATATTGATTGGTCTTGTCTTATATAATCTAAAAGTTTCTTTAACTGGAGTTTTAAAAAATAGGAAGTAATAGATAGCGGGTAGAAAAACTAATAGTATTTGGGTGATACCTATAGAAGGTAATATATTTTGTAAGAATTCAAAATGTTTCATTAAAAATGCTACTAAAAAGTTACCAGCAAGAAAATGAAGAACAAAAAATAATGCAAAAAGGTTGCCTTTTCTAGTTGAAAACATAAGTACCTCCACGTTGTATTAATATAGGAATGTTCTATTGAGTATAATAGCAGATAATAAATGGTAATTCAATAAAAAAAATTGATAAATACCTTGACTATATTGTAAAAACGTAATATAATGATTTTGAAGTAAAAGAATGTATAATTCTTAATAAATGGTGAATGAAGTTTATAATGACAGGTGATAGAATTTGAGAAACATAGTTTTGACACTTTAACCATAGATAAGCTCAAGGAGGATTTAAAATGGCAGTATATGTAACAGATGGAAATTTCGCAAGTGAAGTATTACAATCGGATGTACCTGTATTAGTAGATTTTTATGCAGATTGGTGTGGACCATGTAAAATAATCGGCCCTGTAGTTGAACAATTAGCCGGCGAATATGAAGGCAAAGCAAAGGTTGTTAAATTAGATGTAGACACTAATGGTGTTACAGCTCAAAACTATAGAGTAATGAGTATTCCAACACTTCTTATCTTTAAAGGTGGCAAGGTTGTTGATACAATCGTAGGCGCAGTACCAAAAGCAACACTTGAAAACAAGTTAAAAGCACAGTTGTAAAAATATTACTAAGTAAAAAGATTTTGTGATGTTGAAATCGCTATAAGGCGAGAAAGTGTAGGCATATGACGCTTGTGGGAGTCTTGATCCCAATTGCTTCTGGGACTAATATACTAAACCTTCGGTTAAGAATATTAATCCCAGAATCAATCCGGATCAGAGTCCCATTACGCATCACATG
>JAOZKH010000096.1 GCA_029935405.1 Vallitaleaceae bacterium
ACTCAAACAGGTGTTTCTAACTTATTTAATATTAAGTGTGACTATGATGAAGAGTATATAGCGACATTTGAAGTTAAAGCAGGTGCAGAATATAGAATTACACTTGGAAGTGCTGGTGGGCACCCAATTGCCTATACACTTGAAATATCTTATGATCCTATAAGTGACATCGATAGCTCTGCTACTTCCTCTGCTTCAAACTGGGCTGTTGATGAAATCAATGCTTCTGTTGCAGCGGGTTTGAAAACTACCAAGATGATGGACAATAATTATGACGACTACGCAACTCGAGAGGAATTTGCAGAGCTAGTTATGAAATTATACGACGAACTGGGTGGCTCTATCCTATCAGATGGCCAAAATCCATTTACTGACACGTCTAATAGCGAAATTATTCGAGCCCAAAATGCAGGCATAATAAACGGTGTTTCTACCACATCCTTTGGTCCTAATCAAAATCTTACGCGGGAACAACTTTGTGTCATGATTTTGAGAGCTTTAGATGCATCTGGCACGTCGTACAATTCGAATATTAATTTTCAGAAAACTTACAGCGATCAAAATGAGATTTCTTCTTGGGCTCTAAACAGTGTTAAAGTTCTTAACAGTTATGAGATTATCAATGGTTCTGGTGAGGGTCTTGACCCAAAAGGCACTGTTACGAAAGAAGTTGCGATACTGATGCTCTATAGGGCTTATAACAAATTTAACTAAGGTGACTATATAGCCATCAGGTTCTTATGAATCACGGAACAAATCTTGATGGTATATAAATGACATGACTTTATACTTTGATACATTAATCATCTTATAAATCAAGCACCCTTGATAAGTTTATAGAAATACAGCCATTGACTATTATCTTATTTCATAATCATAAGAGTGACGCTCATGATAAAAAGATGAGCATCACTTTTATGATTATTTTGTCATACGACAAAAGTGATGAATCAAAAAGAATCGTCCCTAATGTATCATAAAATTATTAGCATAATTCCCAATAAAATCAAGCACTACAACAAATTCCCTACCTAATTGCTGAACAAAAATAACGGCAGATTTTGTAGGTCTTAACATAACCACCTGGTTAATACATGGTTGCATAATAACAGGCGAAACATTTTCCTTTCCAGAGGCTTTTACTCAACATTCTAGCACCACGGTATTCATAATACTTCCATTTTAGGTGGTTCACCTGTCCAGGGACAAGATGTTTCTTCTAATGTAGTACTTTTCTTTGTAATTTTAATATTTTGGTTAATTGTTGTACCTTTTTTTCTTTTCTTTGTTTGAAGGCTAAGCGACTTTATTTGAGAGAAGAATAAATTACGGAGAATCACTGAATAGGCATTGCAATAATATTATATTGCAAGCTAGTTATTCCGTCTCTTCCTCAATAATAGAAGAATTAAATCTATATTTTTATTCTCTATTAAGATTATTGTAACCATCTTTCACTAAAGTACAAGAATTATCTGAATATTAAAAAGATGACTCCGAAAGAATATCGGAATCACCTTATTAATATACCATAGCTTCTTTTTGTTTCTCTACTTCATAGGATACATTTTCCTTTTCTTCAACCTCTTTACTTTATATTTCCAATTTAATTATATTCTATCAAACATCATATTCGAATATACTTTTATATCAGCTGGTGAAAGCATGTTATATTTTTCTTTTACATTCAAAAAATATTGACCGATTAAATCTTTATCTATGATTCGATTTGAAGCTACAAAGGGGGATAATTCACCTCTAGTTTCTATCCAAGGGCTTTCAGAATGAGTGAACTTTTCAAGAATTTTCCCACTATAACAAGATAAATTCTTTATCACGCAATCAATCACTGTTATTTCAGAAGTAGTAAGCTTTGATGCAATACATTCCTTAGAACTTTCTATAGGGTCAAATCTATATTTACAATACGTAACATAAATATCTTTATACACTGGTCCATGGACCCATGCTTCGCAGTCATTACTAAATACAAATTTCTCATAGAAAGCATAATAAAATCCCTGAATATAATATAGTACTTTTTGTAAGGCTAGTGGAGTAATATCTTCGCATTCGTCGAGTACATAATCTATTACTTCATCAATTATGGATGGTTCATCACCATCCATAATCAGTAATTTTTCTACTTTTCGTTTGCTTTTTTCATATGCATTTGTTGATTTCAAATTTCCTTTGTTTTCTTCAAGTAATTCCATATAAGCTTTCGGATCATCATATATTTTTTGAAGTATCTCTGAGTATTGTTTTGTTGGCATATCACCGTCTAAATATCTAGTAAATGTCTGTTCTCCCCAACCTAACAATAATGATAATGGACGTTTCCCAATATCATACATTTCAGGGATTCCCATGATTTTTTCTAATGGTATGATGTTGTTTTCTCTACGGTATTTGTCATACAACACTTTCAAGTTGTGGTCATCAATTTCTGGAATATAAACTTCAGCTTTGCAGTCTTCACAATATCCAACTCTTCCATTATAAGAGTATTCATTACCCTTTAATTTTCCAACCATACTTACTTCTTTAACGGTGTAAGCAACATCATTTCTGCATTCATAGCAAAACGCTTTTTTCTTTTTCATTTCCATTCCTCCTTCTTACCTCGATTTCTTATCTGAACAGATAATCAATCGACTTGTTTCTTTTATGGAAAGAAATAACAACCACACGACTACCATTTGGCATATCAATCACATTGAACTTTGTATAAACATCTACAATTTCTTCTTCACCATCAATGTTATATAATTGTACTTGCGGCACAAACACAAATAATATTTCATGTTCAAAGCCTATGTTTGTATTTTGTAGTGTATGGCAAAAATCATCCGCTTCTATTTGGAGCAAAATATTTTTTTGCTTTCCACTATTAATGTTGTAATCATTAATAAAATCAATATTCTCCTGTCGTTTTTCATTCTTAGCTATTGAAAATCACTGATCTTGTACACAGTCCTTAATTTTCTCAAGAATCAATTCAATTTCTGTTTTTTTATAATTTTGATTATAATGCGAGTTCATTGTCTCCCCCTGTCCATACTCTAATAATACTCTTAACATAAGGAAATGTCAATTTAAATGTACTAATTAGTACATTTAATCGTTTTCTCAAAGTTAAAATATTGTACCATTACTAAATGTAACTTGAATTTTACCATTTTCAAAGATTAATATATTACCAAGAATTAAAAGAACACAATCATCCATTACATTAATGATTGAAAAAATAAAACGCTCTTATAGAAAACTGTTAGTTGCTTAATAAGCATACCAGGTAAACTGTAGACTTCTCATTTTCATGTGGTTAGAGTCGTTGGTGATGTAAGTACTATTTTCTCTTTGTTAATTACTTTTTTCGAAAGGGTTATATTCCATTCCAAAGTACTGTTGTATCATTTGGTAGCCTCCTTGCTTGTCGGATATGGAGTTGCACGTTTTACTTTTGAATTATCTATCTTATTGAGTGGATAAACAGTTTCAACCCACTGGTTATTAAGATCATAAATATAAATTTCTGATAAAGACAAAGGACTATAACGAAGTGAAATGCGCTGTCCAATGTAAGCTTGAGGAACTTCGAAAAAAATAGTATCTATGCTAATAGTTGCGTCATTTCTTACTTTACGAACAACGCGATGTAAAAAACAAGTATCGATATCTTCTTCTGTTTTATAACGCATCAGTACTTCTAGTAGCATATTCTTAAACACCTTATTTTCAAGTACTTTTCTAAATTCAGCATTAATATAAAGGTCTTTATCTCTATCTTCCAAAAAGACACTATTTGAGAACTTCTCTTTTGCTATAGTTAACCCAAACTGATTAGTAAGATTCCTTATTACAGATATTAAATTTTCATCGGATGTCTCCTTCTTATAGGTTCTTATTAACTTTTCTTTTAAATTACTGATAAAGTAATTTTCATCTAGTATTAGTTTATTCAAGATTAATAATTCTTGTTTGCGCTTCGTAAGTGCTAACTTTTGAGATACATATCTTATAATTTCATGTTCTCTACTATTTAATCGGACCAAATAATCATCTTTTTTGATATCGAATCAAAGTTTATAGTTGTACACCCAGGAATCACTCGACTTCCTTCTGCTACAAACCTTCTTATATTATCTTTGTTAAATGACCGGTCATCCGATAAGGCAATAGGTATCATAAAGTTATTTTTATAGTTCCCAATAAAGTCAAGAATAACAACAAATTCTTTATTATAAGCTTTTCTAAGTCCACGACCAAGTTGTTGCACAAAAATAATAGCAGACTTAGTCGGGCGCAACATAACCACCTGATTAATACACGGAATATTAATCACATCAGGACGGCTCTTCCACTCGCCAAGTTCCGGCGTCCAGTATCTCGACCATACTTTTATTTCTTCATGATTAGGATCGTTCACATCCAGCATAATTTTCCTGAACTCAACAAATCCACCAACACCTCCTACATCTTCAGGCGGCGTTTGACCTTTTGATTCCAGAAGATACGGAAGTTCACCGTCATATTCTTCAATCACTTGAACCAATTCAATATCATGTTTCCAATTATCTCCGAAATCATATGTGTAGACCATCTTCTTACTTTCAGGAAAAACATCAGACAAGGTGTAGTCTTTTATGATTACAGCGCTGTTATCGTATAGCAAATCTTCCCAGAGGCCACCATGCGAAGCTTTCGCCAGTCGCTTGACTATTTACAACAAAATCATAAAGATGATAATTACGCCAGTCAAAAAGATTCTGTATCACCTTATGCATATCTATAAAACTCAAGTTTGCTGGTACAAGGATTCTTCTTTCTGCAATATATATTTCAAGATCAAGGGTGATTCTTAGTTCAAATGCACGACTTTTGTATGGCTGTATTCCTGTCAGATTTTCCATAGCTTTAATCATTGACTTATATGGAAAAAATCCTTCGCTTTTGCTATTAGAACAACCAACGATTCTGTAGTTAACATTAACACCTACAAGATCACTAAAGACCTTATCAATTCCATTATATTCTCTACCAACATGGAAGGCACACTCCAAACCTGCCTTCGTTACCCAGGCTGAAGCATGTCTACTGCTGTTCTTGGTATATTTAATTGCACCTGAAAGGTTCAAGTACTCATCTACCATTTCTGTGTTCAGATTATATGCCATCAATGTATTTCTGATTGCATTTTTGATCTTTTCTTCGATCTTATTCAAGTTTTTCCGTTTAACTTGATACAAGGCAACAGTAAAACGAGTGGCATTATTAACCAGAACAAGCAGATCCTCGGTTCTGCGGTTATCCCACACTTTTGTCCAGTTTGCAGTCCATGTGAACAGAGGATTTATATTTTCATCTGTAGCTGATGGTTTCATACCTAAAGCTTTTGCCAATTTTCCTGTTAATGCTATTTGCATCCTATCTTTACTGTTTATCTATTTTCCACAACATTTCTTATATTTTTTCCCTGATCCGCAAGGACAGGGTTCATTACGACCTATTTTCTTACCTTTAATTAGGGGGCTTTGATTGAATCCATAGTTTATAGCAACTTTTTCCTTCGTTCTCCCCAACTTTTCCTCTCTTACATCGAATAATTTTTGATACAATGCTTGATAATTAGGAACTAGCGGTCTTTCTTCAGGGACCTCTGCTTCTTTTTCCATTTCAAGAAAATTCTCAAGCTCTTTTGTCTTCATATCTATCATCAAACCCGTTATTCGCTCGACAAGAACATCGCCTTCTTTGATAGTCATTCGATTATAGGCCTTATCCAATATTCTCATGGCTTTATCGTAATCCTTATGCTTGGAATCATTCATCCAATATTGGTCTGAATAACCAATATACCCCCATTCATTATCAGGGTAGTCCTCTATCAATTGGATAAAGTGCTTCTCCCCAACTTCTTCTTGTCCCATTAGGTAGTATGTTTCAGCTAAATATCTTTTATGATTGTGTACAGTCATTTCTTCTAATAAGTTTAGGCTTAATACGAAGTTGAGCAAGTCTATCTTTTGCCTCCCAATCTCTTGTGTAGACACCTGATCATAATCCAAAAGAACCTGTCTAAGTGCATCGTCATAATCTTGTACCCAATTTCTTACGTATTGTGTTCCTTTAAATATGTCATCAAATGCTTTCAGTTCGCTAAAGTGATTTTCTTCAAAACAAGCCTTTATTTCATCGAAAACTAATCCCCAACAAGCAACAGCTTTATCTGCATCCCCGCTCATCTCATATCCATAACCTTCTTGCATTTTCATATCTAATTTTTCAAACTTCCTATTAACCGGCTCTGGTTCTATTCCAAAATATTTACTACTGAAAATTTCATACTTCATAATTCATTTTCTCCCATAAGGACTTTACGTTATCCAGTAATTCATCACTAAATTCCATAAGATCATCCATTATTATCACACCATCGTCTAGCAATCGTATAATATTCAACAACATATCACGCCTACTTCGCTCAAGGATCACCCCTGGCTTCTTTTTATCCTGTTTAATTCTCTTTTCCAACTCCCAAAATTTACTTGATGCAGGCAAATCACCATTCAAAAAGGCAATATATTCCTTGATAAGCTTTTCCATATACATCTCTTGCCAATTCGGTAACTTCACCATAAACAGTTTCCAGTCCTTTTTTGAAGGTTCCATATTCACTCACTCCTCATACAAATATTAGTATTCATGATAAATCCAAGTATTTTCACGATAGTTTTCAAATCCATGCCTTTCATACAAGCTAATTGCATTTTTATCTTTCACCTCAAATGCTGATGATTGTAATACAACAGCATTTGTAACATCAGCAAATCTATACTTGATATATTCTATCATTAGTGGTCCAAGTCCCATATTTCTATATTTCTGATTTATAGTAATTCTATTTACATAAAATATTTGAGAAAATATCAACTCATCATCAAATTTACAACTTTGATTCATAAATACGGATAAACAGTTATATATGTCCTGATCACTAGAGTCAATAACATCCAAGTAATCATATTACGTTTTATCTATAAATTACATAAGATACCTCCCTTCGGTACTAGAACCGGATGTCTATTACTACATCTAAGTTTAAATCATTCATTTCTTTTTTCCATTATAGTAGTGTTGTGACTGTCTACTTTGATAAAAACACTTCTAAATTATCAAGTCTATTTATCTGTCCTATATACAATATCCTATTTGGTAAATCTAGTATATAAATTTCAGGATATTCTTTCGAATACTTGTGTAATAAACCATCTATCTCTAATATTTTATTTTTATCTCTGATGTATTCCATATCAAGTACCCATTTAGGACAATACAACAGAGTCTCTAGTCTTTTTTCAAGTAATACACTGTCAAATGAACATTCAATAAACTCGAATCGTTCTTTTTTGTATGTATTATATACCCATAACCATCGCTTATTCATGACTAGTGTATTAAGAGTTTTATTTCTCTGTTTAGCTTTATAAAATATGGATTTAAGTATATCTATTCCCATTTTTTTATTAGCCATCTCTTCAATAACAATTAGTTCTTCATTTCCATTATTTTCTAATTCTGTATTTTGAAACTCTTGATTCGTAGTACTTTTATGAATATAATAATCCATATCTTGCTTGTTATTTAATGGCCTTTCTCTGTCTTTAATATCAGAAAAATCTAGATTTTTAATCTCTTCAAAATCATGTAAAGATCTACCATCTTTCAAATTAATTATAAGTGCATCTCTTTCTTTACTACTTAGTTCATCTAACTTAATAAGTTCATCAACACTTAATTCATTTATTCCTCTGTAAACATTATTAATGTTTTGATTATTCAATACACGGTTTAATTGCCTCTTAATCAAGGGTATTTTCAGCTCTAATTGTTGCCTAATTTTCTTAGGCAATTCATCAACTTCAAGTAAATATTTTTGCTTATCATACTCTTTATGTTTAATGAGACTTTCAATTTCTTCAAGTATCCCTTTATACACAATACCTTCTTTAACAATTTTGTTAATCTGTTTGATACTTATACCACAATAGTCTTTATAATGTTTTTCACCTAGACTAATAACAATCTCTTTATATCGATGTTTCAGTAAAAATTGATGTTTAATATTTCTACCACAAACACATGAAAATTCCTTAGTTTCAGAAGAATTTTTAGTAACTTCCCAGACATCAGTGATCAAGTCACTATCCTCAAGTTCATGATAATTATTATCCTCATTTAAAGGTAAAAAGCCTTTAAATTTGCTCATATTTTCAATAACTTTATCATTTTTACTTTGTATAAATGTTTTATTCAAAAACTCTAATTGAATATCTGTTAAAATACTACTCATGAATCCTCCCTCTTGCTATGGTAATTAATCTGTAGCTTTATTTATTCAACATTAAATAATTCTTCTTATCTATTCACTTTGATTACCAATCTCAAATCTAATATTTGGTTTTATCAACTCAGGTTCATCTAAATACTCAATTTTTTTATTCATCAATACTAATCCTTTCAAACCACAGTCAAAAGAAAAATCTAGTTCAACAACTCCCATATACAATTTGCATCACAATTCCTTTACTATCCTTCATAGGTTGTTCAGGGATGGTTTTTAATCCATTCTCTATAATCAGTCTACCCATAACCGCTAAGCTAAGAGCATCTATAACATCATCTACTATTTTTCTGCTAGGAACCTCAGCGAGAAAAGCTTCAACCACTTCATTTGCTTGAGGATAATATCTACTTAATACTTCGATTCTCTTCTTGGCACCTTCTGATGTCTTTTTCTTCTCTAAAATAGGTTCTCCATCATTGAGTAACAAAAAACAAAATTCAGGATGACTCTCAAGCAACCTGTTCTTCCAACTTGGTGTATTGATAAGAAATTCATCAACTTGTCTAATGGATTTTGAGAATCCAATACTTTGTTCTGACAAACTTTTACCTAATGTAGTAATGTTAGTATTCCTAGCTTTAGTTTTATCGGACTCATAAATCGCAGCTCTACATGGCACTGCAAACACACTAGAGCCTTTTTTCCCAAGTTGTTTCTTAATCAAAGAATCTGGTCTCTCTTGTTCAAGTGAATCTCTTAAACCAATAGGTATATCAATCAACATACTGGTACAGCTATTATATTTATCACAAATTTCATCTATCGTATTATACTTTTTGACTTCAAATCCACTATTTGTGATAGCGACAGCTAGCCATTTGCCTTTACATGCATCTATCCCTACATAACTGAATATTCCTGTTT
>JAOZKH010000097.1 GCA_029935405.1 Vallitaleaceae bacterium
AGTTATGTACATAAATTTCTTATAGAAGTATAAATATCTTGCGGATATATTCGATACACTTATTTTAAGGGATATCAGACAAAAGTATTAAATAAGAAATGCAGTTTTTATGGATTGGATTTCAGGACTACAAAAGAGCTACACGCACGAGGCTGCAACCACAAATAAACTAGTCACTGCAAAATGTTGTATACATATATTTGAGGTGCTTTTTGCTTATGAGGAAAATCTTCTAGGACTTTAATAATCGATTGGTAGGGTGCCTTTTAATTGCTTTGCAAAATTTTGGAGTTTATATGTGTCGATACCAGTATCAATATTCATACTGTCTAACATATGAACTAAATCCTCTGTAGCAATATTTCCAGAAGCACCTGGTGCAAAGGGACATCCACCTAGACCACCTAGTGATGATTCGAAAACAGTAATTCCACAATCCATAGCCATTAACACGTTTGCTAATCCCATTCCTCTTGTATTATGAAAATGCAAACCTGTTTTACAATAATCAAGGGTACTACATTCGGCTTTGATTTGGTTTAAGACGTTTTTTATTTGAGCAGGGTTAGCAGTACCTATTGTATCACATAAACAAATAGAATCTACGTTAATGGCGATACTTTCATTGATTAGATTCACGACATTTTCAACAGGAACTTTTCCTGATATAGAACAGCCAAAAACTGTTGCGATATCAAGCTTTATTTTTAGTTGTGGAAAATCAGTCTTAATGGTTTTTAGTTCATTAAGTGATTCCTGTATTGTTCTGTTAACATTAGCTTTATTATGTGCTTCACTAGCTGAAATAACATAAGTAATTTCTCGTATTCCTGATTCAAATGCCTTTTTGGTTCCATATAAATTCGGAACTAGTGCAATCGGTGAAAATTCATCTTTATACTTTTTAGTTACATAACGTGCAATCGTTTCAGCATCTTTCATTTGTGGTATTGCATCAGGATGGACAAAAGAGGTGATTTCTACTTTTGAAAAATTAGCTTCTACTATCCAATCAATAACTTGTAGTTTTAGATCGGTTGGTATCCATTTTGTAATGTTTTGAAAGCCATCTCTAGGCCCAACCTCAATAATTTCAACAGCTTTTGGAAAATTCATTTCTCTATCTCCTATATAACGCTTTCTTTTTTCAAATCAGATATTTGATTATCTGTAAATCCTAATAATTCTCTGAACACATCGTTGTTATGTTCTCCTAATAATGGTGCATGAGAGTAGATTTTTGTAGGTGTCTCGCTTAGTTTTATTTGTGATCCTGTGATTTTTATATTACCAGCAATAGGATGATGCGTATCGACAAACATCTCTCTTGCAACTGCAATATGTTCATCGTTAACAACTTTATCAATTGTATTAATTGGCGCAGCAGGTATGCCTGCTTCTAGTAATAAAGTTACGTTTTCATCTACATTTCGTTGCTTTGTCCATTCTTCAATAATAGCTTTAATATCAGCATGATTCTTTACTCTCTTATGATTTTCGTCAAATCTTTCGTCTTTAGCTAAAGCAGGATTATCCATTGCATCGCAAAGTTTTCCCCAAAGCTTATCATTTCCACAGCCAATAACTAACATGTCATCTTTAGCATTAAATGAATCATATGGATAAATAGATTCATATCTATTTCCTATTCTTTGAGGTATTTTTTCTTCTGCTAAATATATTTGATTAATTATTTCTAAACTTGATACAACGGAATCAACAAGGGAGATGTCTACCTTTTGACCTTCTCCAGATTGCGTTTTATTGTTTAAGGCTGCCAAAACTCCTATTACTAACGAAAGACCAGCTAATACATCACCAATAGCCGTACCCGTTCTTGTTGGTTCTCCTCCAGGCCAGCCTGTAGTGCTCATAAGTCCGCCCATAGCTTGAGCGATAATATCATAGCCAGCTCTGTCTTTATATGGTCCATAGTGCCCAAATCCAGAGACGCAACCATAAATAATTGCTGGATTTACTGCTCTTAACTTCTCATATCCTAATCCTAATTTTTCCATTGTTCCAGGACGAAAATTTTCGATTACAATATCTGCACTTTTCACCATATCTAAAAACATCTGTTTTCCTTTTTCTGTTTTTAGATTTAAAGTTATGCCTTTTTTGCTTCTATTTAAATTAATAAAATAGGCACTTTCTCCATTAATAAAAGGACCGAAGTGTCTACTATCATCTCCGGTATTAGGAATTTCTATCTTGATTACTTCCGCTCCCATATCAGCCATCATCATAGTACTATATGGACCTGCAAGAACTCTAGAAAGATCTAAAACTCTAACTCCATCTAATGCGCCTTTGTTTTTCATTTTATATTCTCCATTCATCAATACTTAATTATATTATTGGTTAGGGTGTCAAAACTACATAGTTGAACTTTCTGCCACTATATGTATGCTTGGAGTCTTCAACCGAGTACTACATATAGTGGTAGAATTAGAAAAACTTAGTTTTGACACTCTAACCATTATATGATTTATTTGACTTTCTCTTTCATTTGATATTACATACATTTGAATTTATGATCCTCGAATTACATCAACAACGCTACCATCGTTAAATTCAACAACTCCGACGATTTTTTCTCCCGCATGGATATCAGAAGGAACACCGGTAAGTTTCTGTACTTCTTCCTTCAATTGTTCGATTTGAATAATTTCTAATTTTTTATTGGAAAACAATTGAGTTAAGTCTTTTCTTTTAGGATTGATACATATGCCTCTTTCTGTGACTAGAACATCGATATACTTCCCTGGGGTGCTGATTGTATTAACTCTATCTACTATTATTGGAATTCTAGTGCGCATACTTGGTGTTACGACTACTGTCAATTTTGAACCACTAGCTGTATCAGGAGCACCACCAAGTGCACCCATTAAAACACCAGTAGAGCCTGTAAGAGAATTAATATTAAAATCTAGATCAATTTCTGTAGCAGATAATATCATAATATCAAGCTGTTTGCTTATATTATCTTCGTTATATGGATTAGCATATGCACCGGCGGACATTTCGATATGATTTTTGTTTTGCTTTAAGGATTCTACCGCTTGAGCACTAAATGTTTGAACGTCGTAAAGACTTTTAAATAGATTTTCTTTGAGCATTTCTGTTAGATGTTTTGTTATTCCACCAGAGGCAAATCTACCTTGGATATTATTTGTTATCATAAACTTTTGTAGAAAGGCTACAACAGCCAGTGAAATACCTCCAGAACCGGCTTGAAAGGTGAAATTATTTTTTATAAAATCGCCTGTAATAAGAAAATCAGCTGCATTTTTAGCTATTAGTAAAGTCATTGGACTATTGCTTACTCTCGTGGATTTTGTTGAAATCAGACTAGGATCACCAATGTTATCTACCTTAACAATATAGTCAATCATTGTGTCAGGTATACTTATCCTATTTTCCATTTTTTCAATAAGAAAGTCGGTTATGGCAATGCTCTTTTTGGCGTATGTGGCATCAATTATGCCATATCCCATTGAACCAAAAGCAGATGGACCATTAACGCCATTAAGATTTCCTTTTCTATCGCAGCAAGAGGCTGCAATAAAAGCAATATCAATGACAATATCTTCATCTTGAATAGCTCTAACACGCCCACCATGTGTCATAAACACAACGGGGGATTTTAGAGTAAAGTTATTCTGTACTTCATGTCCGAGTTGACTTCGTAGTCCGGTAGTATATACTTTTGTTATTGTTCCGTTTTTAAAATATTCAAGCAAGCTATCATGAGTTTTTGATAAAGAGGATACACATAATGTTAAGTCATTAATGCCCATTTTTTGAATTTCAGAAAAAACTTGCGCCATAACGCAATCACCGTTTCTTAAATGGTGATGAAAACTGACTGTCATACCGCTTTGTAATCCGGTTTTAACAATTGCTTTTTCTAAAGGAACAACCTTATTATAATTTTCAATAATTGCCTTTTTTATATTAGCTTTTTTATGTTTTATTACTTCTTCCCCAAAAGGAATTACTCTACCGTAACCTTCTATATATTCAGGAAGTGTATTAGATTTTATCATATTGAACTTCTTTCTATGGTTAAAGTGTCAAAATCAAGTTTCTCTGATTCTACTACTATATATAGTTTTGACACCTTAATCATCTGCTAAATTTATAATTTTTCTTGCTCTTTTAATAACTGGCATATCAACCATATTTCCATCTACTGCAATAACTCCACCGCTACTAATATTTGCCTTTTGTGATGCATTTATGATTTTTGTTGCATTACTTATTTGCTGATCTGTTGGCTTTAATGCATCGTGAAGTAATTCAATCTGCGAAGGATGTATCAAAGATTTTGAAAAAATACCTAGTGATTTCATCTTATTTGTTTCATTAACGAATCCTTCTTGATCATTAATATCTTTCCATACAGCATCTGTAAACTCAATGTTATACGCAGATGCCACATTAACAAGAGTGCTTCTTGCATGGAGTATCTCGTCTCCATTTTTTGTTCGCTCAACGCCTAAACAAGCAGTGTAATCCTCTGCACCAAATGAAATAGAAATCACACGGTCACTAGCGTTTATTAGGCTTTGAATATTAAGCAGTCCGAGTGGTGTTTCTACACCGATTTGAATCTTGGTGGTACCTAGTTTTACGTTGCAAATTTTCTCGATTTCACTAATTTTTTTATCCGCTTCTATAATTTCACTTTCGTGTTCACACATGGGAATTCTTATATTTTTTATCCCTGCATTTATAGTTGTGTAAATATCATCGTCAAAAAAAGGTGATTTAAAAGAATTAACTCTTACATATATTTCAATTCCATCAAAATCCAGACTTTTAAATGCTTCTGATAACATATTTCTTGCAGCATCTTTATCATCAATAGGAACGGAATCTTCTAAATCAAATATTATGCAATCTGGCTTATAGTAAGGAGAAGTATGGTAGAATTTAGGATTATTTGCTGGACAAAACAGCATGCTTCTTATTGGCTTTTTAACACTTAAATCAGTGCTTCTAGCTCTTTGAATTGCAGTTTTTGTTCTTGCACGTATGGCAAAGTCTAGCGCACCATTATCTACAATAGAAATTTTTGCATTTTGAATATTTTCTTCTTTTAAGACAGCTAAAACCGCATTATTAATTTGTGATTCAAACAATGGTTTAACGCTAGATACTATTTCGATTTCTAAACCACTAAAATTCAAATCAACTGTTACTTTAACATCTGACTTTTTGACGTCGGAAATATTTTGTACAGATTTCGATTCCATTACATTACAGCTCCTTAAAAGAGATATTTTTAACAGACATTCTACCATTATCTAGAATAGAATAACCAACACATCCATGAGTTAAAGAATCATCACGGCATTCAATTATCAATTCTGAATTTACTTCTACTTTAATATTTGCACCAACGGCAGTGATTTTGATATTGTACTCAACATCAGTTGATACATTATAGTCTACTTCAGCCAGTGTTGTATAACCAAAATCATTTTTTAAAAGTTTGAATTTCCCATTATCAAAACCAGCTAAATAACCGATTTTCACGCCCTGACATCTAAATGTTGCAAAATGCTTTTCTCCGTACCGAGGAATTATAGTTAAATTATATTCCACATCTTTATTATGAAAATTACCTGTTAGTGCAAGGCAATCCTCATTTGAAATCACATTTATTTGATCATCTTCGATAGCGAAAGCTCCTAAGTTTTCAGTAAATTGAGTAGTAGTAGAAAACTCAACAGTTTCCTTAGAAAATTCAATTGAGTGATATCCTTTTCCAGTAACCATAAAGCTATCAATATGTAAATCACCTAATACTTTATTACGTTCTCTAGAAAAGCTTTCTAGTTTAATACCGATTTCGTCAATAGGCTCAGCCTTAGTATCTGGTAATGTATATTCGATTTCTATCCATTTACCATGTTCGATCATGATGATTTGACCGTCAAGCTCTCTTTTTGAGTGTGATAGTCTTATGTAAGGCATTACGCCAAAATCATCGCCGTTCCATTTATCTAGTTTGAACTTGATTTTCATTATTTGTCCGCTATATATTTGTGGTGAAAATGCAGGTGAGTAACGTTCATCATCAAAATCTTCTCGTCTGTAATATGGCTTGTAATAAACTTTAGCTGCATCGCCTCTATAAACTCGATCTAATAATACGCTAAGAGCACCGCTATTATTAGATCCATTTCCATCAGTATGTCGTAGGTTATAACGTATTAAGTCGCTTGTCCTAAATCCGTGAGTAGATTCTGGTATATTGAAATCAAAATTTAAGTCTTTTAAATTATTAACTGTATTTGAAATGTTTTCAGGAACTTTTTCATCCATAAGTTGATATCCATAGTTTGCAACTTCTTTAGCTAATGTAGGTAAATCAATAGTATTTAATGACCCGATGGAACTAGAGGTAACTAGCACATCATTAATCTGTCCCCTATACTTTGTCGGTAATCCTTTAGCACCAACTAAGACACCTAAAATTGTACCAATATTACCTGCATTACAATCAGTATCCCAACCACACATGGTAGCAATTTCTATTGTTCTAGCAAAATCTCCTTCGCCGTACATCATAGCTAATATCATAACACCTGAATTAGGTATGATATGACAAACACCAGGATATTTATCATATCCAAAATCAGAAATCAAAAAGTCCATGCATTTTCTGAAATCTTTATCTGCATCGTTGTTGTAAAAATCAATAACAGCATCGCAGACTCTTCTATACTCACAGTCTTTAGGAATAACGTCAAAAGCTTCGATTATGATTTTTTTGATATCACTTTCAACAAAGGCCTTTGAAATACAGGCTGCAACAAATCGAGCACCAAAAATTCCGTTTTTGTCATGAGATACGCTAGCTGCTTTTTGCGCATAATCAGCAGCTTTTTCAACATTATCAGGGAAAACAAGTCCCCAAGTATCGATAAAAATTTGTCCGCCTATTTGTTCGGCTATTGATAGACCATTTACTTTTGTTGATCCTGAAAGTGGTGGCATTATTCCATGCTTTACATTTAAGAATGCAGTATGCTCGGTACTTATACCATACCCGCCCCACCAAAACATACCCTGTCCTTCTCTTGAATAGTTTAACCATGCTTTACCTACGTGGGAAGCAGCAAAACTTTCATCTTTTTTAACCAAATCAAGAGCTTTCAGGAAAAATATCGGACCGTTTAGATCATCGTCCGCAGCAAAATTTTTGAATGTTTTTATATAATTTGTGATATCACCATAGGTGTTGTATATTTTATCGTATGTCCATAGTGTTGGTTCTACAGGAGCCCCTAAAATTACGCCCATTGTTTTGCCGACTAATCCGCTATATACCTTTTCTAAATAATTGTTTATCATTAAATACCTCCAGAGTTATATCCTAATACTGTGATTCTATAGGTCCATTATTTGTGATAGTTTTTCCTTAATGTCATCTTGTTGTTTAAAGTCTGCTTTAATTATATCACGAACGGTATTAGCAAATTTATCAACTACTTTGAAAAAATCGTTTTTATTAACATTTGCTAAATCTTCCATTATTTCTTCTGAAATAATATTACTACCTTGTTTTGCACCAAGTATTGCACCTATCATTCCACCTATTGAATCAACGTCTCTTCCAGAGTTAATACCATCGACTATACTGCCTTCGAAATCACCATCATTTAAAACTATATATGCAAGTGCAATAGGTAACTCTTCAATAGAATATAATCTGTTAGGAGTGTAATTGTTTTTAGGAATACCTAGATATTCCGGCTTAATATTATATTCTTCAACTATTGGAGAATATTTAAGAATCGCTTTATGAAATTCTGATACAATAAAAGCTTTATCTTCTTTTTTGTCTTTTAGATTCTTGGCTAATGTACAAAGATCTTTAATTGCCATTTTTGTTCCGTCTTTAGCAACATCTATACAAGTATCGATTATTTCGTCTATAGTAACCCCTGGTTGAAATGCTTTTGCAACACCTGCTGCTAAAACACCAGCAGCTTCTAATCCGTAACTATTTTGATGTCCTTGACAAAAAGCAATCGCTTCGTTATATGCTGCAATAGGATTCCCTGCATTAACAGCTCCTGTAGGTGCGATATACATAGCTGCACCGCAGTTTACCATATTACCTATGCCGCCTTCACGTGGTTCACAATTTGTTAAAGCATGTCTTAAGTAAATATACTGATCTGGGTAAAAAAGTCTTTCCATAATAGGTGCTTGTTTTTGCAATTCTGGAACAAAATAATCGGTATAGGCTATTTGGTTTATAAATTCTTTAGCCATATCATAGCTATCTATGTGGCGTTTTTCAATATTATACACTTCCATTAATGCCATTGTCATCAATGTGTCATCTGTAATGATACCATGACCACGAACTCGACCTTTTCGAATTCTCGCTGATTCGTTAGCCTTACACCAATCAATCTTATATGTTTCCACTCTGCCAGTTAACTTTTCTTTGTCGCTGTAGCTCAGTTTTTCAATAGTTGCTCCTAAAGCATCTCCGTACGCAACACCAAAAAACATACCTTTTACTTTGTCATTAAACATTTTATCCTCCTGTAATACTGAATTTGATATTATTTCACAGCATCCACAAATATCACGGATACTGTTTTGTAAAGTTTTGTTGAATTGTTGGTTAAGGTGTCAAAACTACATAGTTGAACTTTCCACCACTATATGTATGCTTGGAGGTTTCAACCGAGTACTACATATGGTGGTGGAATTAGAGAAACTTAGCTTTGACACCTTAACCATAGTAAATGCTAAAAAATACAAACAATATATACAAACAATAATAACAAGCCAATAGCATAAAGTCAACATAAAAGTAATTGGTTACATAGAATAATTATTAAGCTATATAAATGTAAGGGTCTGCATAATAGCAGAAAATGCGCATTTTTATTATAAGAATGATTGACTTTAGTAGCGTCTTGTGATAACATCATGTAATCAGTTACAAAGTGATTTGTTAGTAAAAATATCTTATAATATATTAAGTTTTAACAAGAGGAGTGTGTACATGAAAAAAAGAGACAGTATTATTTATCTAAAGAAAAACTGGATGTTATACTTGTTTTTATTGCCAACATTAGCGTTTTTCATAGTATATCATTTCATACCAATGATAGGAATGTCGCTAGCATTTATGGATTATCGTATTATTGGCGAAAACGAATTTGTAGGACTTAA
>JAOZKH010000098.1:0-1356 GCA_029935405.1 Vallitaleaceae bacterium
TGTCATAAAATGTCAAGGTTACTTTCCTTCCGTCAACAACCGCAAGCGGACGAGACGGAGTCTCTTTGTTCTATTGTAACATTTTTGCGTGTGAAAAGCATGTATTAATTATCCACAAGTTCCATATTTCCTTCAAGTATATTTACCTGGTATGAATTTAATTCATTTTCATAAAAAATTTCTAGCTTCATAATTCCATTCTCTATAGATTTTATTTCGGCCGTATCACTTCCAAATTCAAGATGTTCTGGAAGTACTGAAACTATTCGAAGACTACTATTCTCTAAATTTATTTCAAATAAATTATCATTACCAAATACATAATATTTGTCATTTACTATCATACCTTTTGCAATATTGCCAATATAGATGGTTCTATAACTATTATTTCCTGTGTCTATCATAGATAATCCATTATAAATCTCCCCTGATGGGAGTAATTGCATAATATTAAACAAATAAACCTTCGTTCCAAATGTTGTAATGCTCTCATAGATTCCATTTTGTTCACCCTTTTGAATATTTGTCACTTCTCCATTTTGAGAAATTTTCAAATATACATTATGTTCGTAGATATCACTACCTTGAAGAGCATTAGATTGAGGTAATAATACTTTTTCAAAAAATACTATATTCCCATTAATATTTGCCAACTGAGTTTGCAGTTCCATCAATGCAAATTCATCATCATTATTATCCATCTGATTTTCTAAGTCGTCTTGACTTAAATCAACCTCTATTTGTATTTGGTTATATAACGGTTCTTTAACAGGTAATATCCAAGTTGAATCATATCCATACAGTGTATATATATAATCTATATTTTCTGCAATACCTTCATTATTTAACTCGCCCCAAATACTTGTTAATAAATCCGGATTTGGTTTAACATCAAAATTCATCTTAATAATAATTATACCTTTTCCATAAGTTTCAACAACTTCATATGAATTTAATTTATAGTCAACAATATTGCTAGGTCCTATAATATCTTTTTGAGTTTCTAGCAAAGTCTTACTAAATTCCTTAGGAATATTTTCCTTAGTCATTGTCATGAGATAACTATTTTCATATGATGTATAATCTCTGATCAAGCTTACTGACGGGTTACCGTCTTCATCAACGCTAACTGTTGCTCCATTATTTACAATTCCTGGTTTCACTTCATAAGAAGAACTAACCCTATATACTTTCCCTAACCTATCAACTACTCTCCATAAATCGTCCTCTTTAACAATAAACACAAGCCCTGTTGTATACTCTGTAATATCCTCAGGTTCGATCAAGTCAAGAATTTGGTATTCACTGATAATCTCTTCTGCTGCTGCTTCTTCTTCTGCTTCTGCTTCTGCTTCT
>JAOZKH010000098.1:1456-9196 GCA_029935405.1 Vallitaleaceae bacterium
CTGCTTCTGCTTCTGTATCTTCTACAGTTGCCTCGGTATTTTCTGTATCGTTAACATCATCAGACGTACTGTTATTGGCAACTTCTACTTCTGTATAATTATCATTTTCAGTTTGATCTTCGTTTTGATATTCACGCTGAATGTTTTCTAACGGTTTCACTTGATTTGATTCTTTAGGAAAACACGCTGTAAATATTAATGCTAAAATTATTAAAATTATTATATTTTTATATTTCATAAATCCTCCTATTTTTCACTTAATAGCTTCATTATACTATTTAAAATTATTAGAAACAACTGTTTTTAAACTTCATGAAAATTCATAATATGATATACTAAAACAAGTGAACTTTCCTGTAGTAGCTAATTATATTTTGGAGGCATAACTATGAATAAACTTATTTGTATTAATCAAGATGATAACATGAATAACTTACTTGCAATACTCTATTATAAACCTAAAGAAATATTAGTGATAAAAAACAAATATTCAAACTTAAAAACGTTAGATCATTTTGTGAATTTTCTTCAAACTGAAGGATACAAAGTTCCTGTTGTAAGCATTGACTTAACTGACCCTACCGTAGCAACTAATATTGAACTACATATTCCTAATAATAGTAATTCTCTTTTTATTTTGCCTTCTGACAGTACTGTTATCGGTTACCAATTAATGATTAACTTGGTAGCTCAAGGGGCATTTATGGCTTATGTGGAAGATGACGGAGATATATTTGAATTACAAAAAAATCAATTCAAGTTTGTTAGTAATTCATCACTTGTTGAAGTCGAAGATTATATTCATAGTCGTGGTGGAGTAATAACATCAGATACAACCATTCTATTTGGCCATCCGCGAATTAAGGATTTGTTATTTTTTATTGAAGATAATTTTAATGACTATAAAGAACTATTTAGATATGCTTCTAAAAAAACACCTTTTTACAAAAGTTATCCTGATAATAAAAACAAGTTAATATTAACACCAACTAACCTTAGTTTATCACAACAAAAATTTCTTGATAAGCTTTTAATATTTATGGAGTCACACGATATAATCAAAGTCAATCAACGGCTTAAAAATCGTTTTATAATTAGTTTCAAACATAAAAGTTATAAAAGTTATCTGTTAAAAACAGGAACATGGTTAGAGCATCGACTATATCTTTTAATGCTAGAAGCAGGTGCTGATCAAGTCGAAGCAAGTCTGACTTTTTTATGGGATAAAAAGCGTAAAGCTAATAACGAAATTGATGTCATAGGTATTAAAAACAATCATCTAATTGTAGCTTCCTGTAAAGATAGAAGTCGTATAGATCCAGAATATATAAATGAAGTTTATACAAACGCCATTCATCTTGGTAATAAAGAAGCTATTAAACTCCTGTTTACTACTGCAGAAGTTTCCTTTGGACTTAAAGAAAAAGCCACTGAATTCGGTGTTCATATTATTAGGTACAATTTTAATAACTCCAAAACTATTAAAGCCCTAAAAAGTATTATCTCATAATATTTTAGGACTATATTATCCTCCACTAACAAGACTCGTAAAAACCACTTTATCTTCATTATAAATATAAGTGCTTTCAAAATCTTCCTTGTGAACTCTTACTCCATTAATAGTAATTCTAACGACATGTCGGCTTAACATATAACCTCTTGTAAAGTCTAATACTCTAATTGGGGTTTCTTGCGATATATACTTACCATTAAGAAACATATACTCACCTCCTACCTACTTATCTTCTCTATCTTTATTGCTCATAAAAGCAATTGCTAACATCCCTGGACCTACGTGAGATGCAATAGTAGCTGATAGACAGGTTTCAATTATTCTATTATTAATTCCTTGTAGCCTAATTTCATCTTTTAGAATTTTGGCATCCTTAAGAATATTAGCATGTCCAACAATAATAGGAACATCTTGTGATGAAATGTGTTCAACTACTTTCGAAACAATATACTTATACGCCTTTTTTTTACCTCTAACTGTGGAATACGATTCTAATTTACCATTATGTTTAATCGTTAAAATTGGTTTTACATTTAATACAGTACCTACATATGCCGCTGCTGCAGGAATTCTTCCACCATTTTTAAGGTGCATCAAATCATCAACTGCAAACCAATGATTAGCATGTAGCTTTTGTTCTTCAATCAATCGTGTAATTTCTTTTAAGTCCATACCTTCTCTTATTAATTCTAAAGCATATACTATTAACGCACCTAAACCTATTGACGCTGCAAGAGAGTCAATCACCTCTACAATTGCCAATGGCGCTTCTTCTACTAACATTCCTTTTGCTAATTTCGCATTGTTAATTGTACCACTAAGACCTGATGATAATCCAATATATACAATTGAGTAACCTGCCTCATGATGTTCAATGTACTTATCATAAAATGTCATTGTATTAATCTGGGAAGTTTTTGGCGATGCACCATTTGCTAACTTGTCATAGAAATAATCATGGGAAAACTTCTCCCCTAGATCGTCAATAAATTCTTCTTGTTCAATAGTTATTGGCATTCCTAACACTTCTAATATATCACTATTTTCCTTTACAAAAGATAACGGTAAATCCGAACTGGAGTCTGTTAATAATTTGATTTTCACTTTGTTCCTCCTATTCATTTAATCAAGCCCTGTATTATCCTGTATTTTACGTTAAGAATCCTCTAATGTAAAGAGATTTAAGATGACCTGATTACACACTAGTAGCGGTTCTTTACACTTTAACATGTAGTATTTATAACCTTGTAGGTAGCATTTATATAGGATTTCTGTTAAACAACAAAGATATTTACTAGCTTGATTAACAACTCTGTGTTATAGTAAAGCTTTCCTATAGAATAAATCAAAGAAACGATTTACTGTTTCTATACACACACAAGAAGGGAATCATATTATGTCTTTATACAAACAATGGAAAGATATTGCATATCAAGAAAGAACACAAGAAGAATACGACATTTTTTGGGGTGAATATTTACCTGCTGAACAAACAATTTATGTTTCTTTACTAACTAACTTTGATACTCCATATGTAGGAACAGTTACTGAACTTGCCACTAAATTCGATTTTGACGCTATGACTTTTATTGGATTTTTAGATGGAATAAATTCAAGTTTAACCTCTGAAATCGACTTAGAATCTTTAAATGAAGAATCATCCATAGAATTATCTATTGATTTCAAAAAATTATATTATAACATGCATGTAGCTCAAGCAGATTGGTTATATAATCTTGAAGAATGGGCTCAACTCATAACAGAAGATGAAAAATCAGAAATCAAAAAATCTTATAACCGGTCAAAAATTGTTGTTAAAGATAAGAAAATTGGTCGAAACGAACCTTGCCCTTGTGGTAGTGGTAAAAAATACAAGCAATGCTGCCTATTAAAAGCATAATAAATTCATAAAAAATTTATGACTAAACGCAAAAAGAAAGTGGGAGCAAGAAGTTTTTGCATACACTTTCTTTTATTATAGCGATATCATGCCATAAACATCATCTTTTGACTATTTTTTCAATATCAAATAGTTTTATTTATCTCTTAAGCTTGCCTTTCATATTAAGCCCATTAGTAGTAAATAAATTATTATCAAAAGCATAATTAAATTCATTCCCACGTTTATGAACCTTCAAAGCATTTTTTATCATTTCATCTAATTGTTTTTTGTATTCTAAATTTTCATGCTTCCATAAATAAAACGACAATGAACCTGGTATTGTATTAATTTCATTAAAATACACTGTATCATCCTTAGTATCAATTATGTAATCTATTCTAACAATACCACTACATCCGATTTTTTTGAAAATATTAATCGAATAATTTTCCACCAATTCTTTCATATACTCAGGTATATCTGCAGGAATCTGGCGCTTTGCACTGCCCATTCCCTTAGAAGCATCTTGCATATATTTGTCTCCAAAGGATAAAATTTCATCAATAGTACTTGGCTCTTCAATAACCGACACCCTTGCTTCGCTAATATCACCTAGGACTGAACAGTTTACTTCTCGAATCCCATTTATTTTATTCTCAACAATAACTTTAATATCAAAACTAAACACCTGATCAATACAACTTCTAAGGGTAGTAGAATCTTTGGCAATTTCAATGCCTATACTAGAACCGCCACTAGCAGGCTTTATGATCATAGGAAATTCAAGTTTTTGTAATATTTTAGTTAACAGTTCTTCCGTATTATTATAATATTCATATTTATTAAATGCTACAAAGTCTATAACTGGAACATTAATTGAACTTACAATAATTTTTGCAATATCTTTATCCATACCAATTGCAGATGCCAAAACATTAGAGCCAACATAAGGCAAGTCAAACATTTCTACCATACCTTGAAAAGAACCATTTTCTCCTTTATTACCGTGTAATATAGGAAAAACCAAATCTATATATCCAAACTTTTTTGTGAAAAATCCAACTGGTGATTTAATAAGATTAATTCTATTATTATCGTAATCTCTATCAAAAGCTACAAGAGAACTTCTTTTTAACAATCCATCAAGATCTTTATACTGATTAATATCAAGCAACTCAATAGATGAATAAAACTTTTCATCTTTAGATATATAAATAGGTATGATTTCATATTTATATTTATCCATGTTTTCGATTGCTTGAAGAGCTGATATTACAGAAACTTCATGTTCTGTCGCTTTGCCACCAAAAAAAACTCCTACATGTAACTTCATCTGTTCACCTTCCTACTCATTAAAATTATCAGGCAAATCGTTCTCAATTAGAACCACATCACCTTTTTGAATTATTTTATTAATAGAAGCAAATCCCTCATATACAGATTTTAACACTTCTACATTAGACATATTATAATTAGTATCTTGTAACCCTCTATATATATCTATTGTTTTTTTCTCACCTATTAGTATAATATAATCACAAGTTGCTGCTATTTGTTTACCAAATTCATAATGAACTTCCTTGTCCATATTTCCAAGTTCAATCATTCCAGGAGTCATAATGATTTTCTTTCCAGATTCAAATTGACTAAGAACTTCAAGCGCACATTTTGCTCCTGTAGGATTAGCATTAAATGCATCATCTAGAATAAAGTAATTCCCTTGTCGCTTTAGTTCTAATCTATGAGTTATCGGTTTGATTTCTTTAACTCCTATTGCAATTTTCTCATAACTCATACCAAGTTCTTGTGCCACAGAAATAGCACCTGTAATATTTAGTATGTTGTGCATGCCAAGAAGTTTAGTTCTAAATTCCTGTTTACCTTTATTAGAAATCACTGTAAAAGTCGAACCATGAATTGTAGAACTTACATTTTCAACTCGTACATTATTGTACTCATTCGACCCGTAACTTACATAATCTACTTGATTGAATCGTTTCATACCCTCTTGTATATTAACACTGTCACCATTTACAAAACCTTTGCCTTTATCTTTAATAGCTTCCATCATTTCAAACTTGGTATTAATAACATTGCTTAATGAGCCAAATGTTTCAAGATGTTGTGGTCCTACCGCTGTAATCATTCCATAATCAGGAATAACTAAATCACATATTTCTTTAATATCATTAGTTTGTTTAGCACCCATCTCAGCTATAAATATTTCTGTTGAACAATTCAATTTTTTTCTAACAGTAATTATCACCCCAAGAGTTGTATTATAACTATGTGGAGTTACAAGGGTTATAAATTGTTGAGAAAGAATTGTTTCAAGTATAAATTTAGTACTTGTTTTACCATAGCTACCTGTGATTCCTATTTTAATTAGGTCTTTATGCTCTGTCAAAATCTTCTTGGCATCCTTATAGTAATATCTTTTCAAGTATAATTCAACAGGCTTTAGGATTAAATTTCCCAATAATAATATAAAAGGAACCAACAACATTCCCATTGTCACTGCAAATACACAAATCGGTGATTTAATTAGTAATAATATCCCTATCAAATATACTAGAGCTATTACAAAAAACATTCTATTAACACGCATCGTATATACTAGAGGTTTCTTTGTTTTCTCTTTCTTCATATATAAAGGTATTGTTCTAATCAAAACAACAGCAAACCAGATTAACAATATATAAATTTCTTGGAATTCAATTATAAAAGTATATAGAAGCGATGTGCTAAAAATTATAATGCAAAACATAACAAACCCAATGTTTAATAAATTTTGGCGTTTTGTTTTTAGGAATCTAAAATATCTTTCAATTCTGTATGAATTCAACTGAAACATGTGCATATGATACAACATTCTATTAACAACATATACTCCTGCAATAATAATTATTGCAATATATAATATAACATTCATAAATTCTCCTTAAATAAATGCATTAAGTACTGTAATAAATCTATTTCGCTGTTCTAAAAATGCATAATGTGTGCAGCCTTCAAATACCACGAGCCCAGCATCTTGCATTAACTTTTCCATTAGTTTTCCATCTGAAAGTGGCGTTGCGGTATCTACTTCTCCCCAAATCAAAAGAGTCGGTACCGTTACGTTTTTAAAATCTGTACGTATATCTTCATTAACTAAAATTGATAAGATACCTCGCATGACATTGGAAGCATTTTTATAATCATCAGATCCTGCCTTTTTACGATACTTATGAAGCATGTTAGGAAACAACTTTTTAATTAATGAAATACTATACATTCGTTTTAAAAATTTGTATGTATAAATTTTAATATAATAACTTAATCGTCGTTTATTCACCACTCCTGCACTACCTGTCAAAATAAGTTTTTCAAATTTAAATTTAGTAGCCATTTTAATGAGTATTCTACCCCCATGAGAGTGGCCTATTCCTATAGGTTTTACAATACCTAATTCTTTGCAAACACTAATCATTATATCACTATGAGCCTCTGAATTACTAAAAGCCTTTGGTTCATTACTTCTACCAAATCCCGGTAAATCAAAAGCGTATACTTTGTATTTATGTTTATATTCATCAATTAAAAATTGAAACATTTCTTTGTTACATCCCCAACCGTGAAATATAATTACTGGAGTTCCTTCTCCCTCAACTGTATATGAAATTCCTAATTTATCAATAAAAACTTTCATACTTTCCTCCATTTTAAGTGCTATAATCATATAGAATTATAACATAATAAAATGAAAAAAACTAGAAATCTTTCCAAAGCTTTGGTAGAATAGTATTATACAAGGAGGAGCCCATGTTAAAACATATTCCAAATATTCTTACGATTATAAGACTTTTATTAGTACCATTCTTTCCAATAGCATACTTTAGTCATTCACCAGATAGTCACACTATTGCTTTAGTGATTTTTGTAATAGCAAGTGCTACTGATTTTTTAGATGGCTATATAGCTAAAAAATATAATCTAATAACTAAAATAGGCACCGTGTTAGATCCCTTAGCTGATAAGCTTATGTTACTTACTGCAATATTCACATTGTATATCTCTGGTGATCTACCTGTGATTATTCCTATTATTGTTTCAACCAAAGAAATTTTTATGATTTTAGGTGGATTTTTCTTATACTTTCGCAAAGAAAAATCAGTTATTCCAGCCAATAAAATTGGCAAAACCGCAACTGTATTATATACTCTTGCAATATTTGTAACAATCCTTTTCCCAGCAAGTATCGCTTCTTGGATATTAATCATTAGTGCAATTTTGGTGAAATTGATTGCAATATCAATTTATATTTTCTATTATTTTTCGACAATGCGCCACGAACAGCTTTAAT
>JAOZKH010000099.1 GCA_029935405.1 Vallitaleaceae bacterium
AAATTCAGATAGGACATTTTCATGTAGTACAAACAAGGATTTACGACACGGGAGGTAACTTATGAGTTCTAACGATAATAAACAACTAGAAATAACGGTAGATGGAGTCACTTATACTCGTCAAGCAATTAAAACTTGTCTAATAGAAAGTCACCACAATATTGCCGAGGTGGTTGCTCAATATACTAAAGAACATATTCAAAAGAATGATATTATTTTTGTAAGTGAAAAAGCTGTTGCAATCACCCAGCAACGTGCTTTGCCACTTAAAGAAATCAAACCGCGAAAGTTAGCTTACTTTTTATCAAGTCATGTAACTAAAACTCCCGCTGGTATCGGCTTAGGAATGCCTGAAACAATGGAAATGGCACTTCGTGAGTGTGGCGTTATTAGAATTTTATTTGCAGCAGCATGTGGTGCAATCAGTAAAGTTTTTAAAATCAAAGGCGTTTTTTATATAATAGCTGGAAGAAAAGCTGCTTCAATTGACGGACCAACAGCTAATACCATTCCACCTTATAATCAATACGTGGTTCTTGGACCCAAAAATCCTAATATGGTTGCCAAAGAAATCAGCCATGTAACAAATTCCAAAGTTGCAATCGTAGATATTAATGATCTTGGTGGTGTTATACTTGGTATTTCACACAGTAATATGGATAAACCCCAAATCGCAAAAATACTAAAAGATAATCCACTTGGTCAATCAAGAGAACAAACACCAGTTGGTATTATTAGAAAAGGTTGATTAATATGCTACTCAGTTTATCACTTATTTTGATTGTTGCTCTTACTTTTAACGGCATACTAAGTAAACTCAAAATTCCCGGACTTCTTGGTATGATAGGAACAGGGATTATTCTTGGTCCTTATGTTTTCGATTTAATTGCTCCTGAAATTTTGACAATTTCAGCTGATTTAAGAGAGATTGCTTTAATTGTAATCCTTATTCGAGCAGGTTTATCCTTAGACATTCAAGATTTAAAAAGAGTTGGACGCCCAGCACTACTTATGTGTTTTATTCCGGCCACCTTAGAATTAGCTGCAATTACAATTCTCGCACCAATATTTTTAGGTATTACCACATTAGAGGCTGCAATACTAGGTAGTGTTGTCGCTGCAGTCTCTCCAGCAGTTATTGTGCCTAGAATGATTAAATTGCTTGACGAGGGCTATGGTAAAAAACACAACATACCAGGACTTATCATGGCAGGAGCTTCTGTTGATGATATTTTTGTTATTGTATTATTCACTGCATTTATGGGCATGTATAAAGGCGAAGGTTTTGATGCGGCAAGTTTACTTCGTGTACCACTTTCAATTATTATTGGTATTATCTTTGGCATACTTATAGGATTAATTCTCGTTCAACTTTTCAAAAAAATCCATATGCGCGATACCGTTAAAGTATTAATTATATTTTCCGCTTCCTTTATGATGATTACAATAGAAAGTATTTTAGGCTCTATCATTCCCATGTCAGGGTTACTTGCCATTATGGCACTTGGTGTAACAATTTTAAGTTTATATGAAAATTTAGCTTCTCGGTTAAAACAAAAATTTTCAAAAATATGGGTTGCCGCAGAAATTATTCTATTTGTATTAGTTGGTGCTGCTGTAGACATTAGTTATATTAGTCGAGTAGGCGTATTATCTATTGTACTAGTTATCTGTGGTTTGATACTTCGAATTATTGGTGTAAATCTTAGCTTAATTAAAACATCATTAACACCAAAAGAACGATTATTTTGCTCAATATCTTACCTTCCAAAAGCAACTGTACAAGCGGCAATTGGATCTATCCCTCTTACTGAAGGTGTTGCAGCTGGCAATACTATTTTGGTAATTGCTGTCCTTGCTATACTTATTACTGCACCTATTGGTGCTACTTTGATAGATAATAGCTACAAAAGACTACTAGATCAATAAACAAAACAAGAATGAACGTATATACCTGCTGTAATAGCTAGTAGGTATATACGTTCATTCTTGTTCCTCTTGCAAAACCAATTAGTATTATTCCATATTTTTTTGCCAAAGCAACTGCTTTATCTGTAGGTGCTGATCTTGAAACTATCACAGGAATTTTACTTTTTATCAATTTATGCATAATTTCTGACGAAACACGTCCTGATGTAAGTAATATTTTATTACTTACATCAACATGATTAATCAAGGCTCGTCCTATTATTTTATCAAGAGCGTTATGTCTTCCTATATCCTCTTCCATTATTAGAATATGATCATTTTGCGCTAATGCACAACTATGTACTCCTCCTGTAGTCAAAAATAATTCTGACATTTTATTAAACATATGACATATCTTAATGATTTCTGCTTTATCTATTTGAAAAGATTCTACTCTATTTATTTCTATTTTATTACTTTGTGCTATATTCATATCTACTCTACTACTTTGTACTGGATAGGAAATCGTCCTACCTTTACCACACCCTGAAGTTACAGTTCTTTCACCACATAATATATCATCAATATACTTATAGCTGTCTTTAGTATTAAGTTTTATTAATGCTTTCTCATTATGCTCATCAATATTAATACACTTTATATCTTCATAACAAGCAATAATTTCCTCAGTATATAGAAACCCAACAATCAATTCCTTAAGTGACTTAGGTGTACATAACAGTGCCAAAAACTTTCTATCATTAACTATAAGTTGAATATGAAATTCATTAACAACTTCGTCTACTATTTCTTTTTCACTACCAGCATTATATTGAAGTATTTTAAGCGTTTGTTTAACATCCACTAAACCATCCCCTTAAGCGATTATTGAAATACTATCGTCAAATTTATCCCAGGTTTTAAGCTTTTCTAGTGTATTTAGATTCATAAACATATCTAAATTTGGCGAAAACTTTAACACTTCCGACTCAGGAATAATCATGCTATCTCTTTCTTCTAATAATCTTGTTATCTTTAAATGATCAAGCTTTATACAATCTATAATATCATTACCACTTTTTTTATGATAAAACCCGTTAAAAGGTTCAATTTGACCATCTATTCTAGAAACACAAGAAAAAACATCTTTTTTTGTTTTATTAATTTCAATATTAATAAGAGACTTCATTTTATTAATGTAATCACAGTTAATTATAGGCATATCCCCCGCAACAACATATATGTAATCACTTTTTCCATATAATAAACCAACGTGAATGCCTCCCATCGGGCCTTTGTTTTTATAAATATCCTCAATAATTTGATATTTACTTGGACTATAGTAATCCGGAGTGTTTGATACGATGATAATATGTTCAAAAACAGTCTCTAGCTGCTTTGCGATATAATTAACCATTGAAACTCCGCCAATATGAACTTGCTGTTTATCAAATCCCATACGACTACTGTTTCCTCCTGCAAGAATAACTGCACTACCAAATTTTTTCATAATATTACCTAATCCTTTCCAGTTCTTAGACAAGCTTCTATCTTAACTGCTGCAACCTTTAACTCAGGTATTTTGGCGATTGGATCTAATATTGGACTAGTTAACACATTGGCAGGTCCATCATCAAAGTGAAACGGCATAAACACAACACCTTCTTGTGCACTTTCTGTAACTTTTACTGTTGTAGTTATTTCACCTCTTCTTGAAGTTACTTTTACTTTATCACCTTCACTTACTTCCAATTCTTTTGCTGTTACTGGATTTATCTCTATAAATGATGAAGGATACATTTGATGAATTGCTTCTACTCGCTTTGTCATCGTTCTAGTATGCCAATGATACAACATTCTACCTGTTGTAAGAATAATTGGATATTCATTATCTGTAAGCTCTCCCGCCGGTGCGTATGGAGCTACATCAAACAATCCTTTTCCTCTTTTAAAAACATCTTTATGAAGATATTTAGTTCCCATATGATTAGCATGAATACACGGCCACTGTAAACCTTCCTTAGAAATTCTGTGATATTTAATACCGCCATATATTGGTGTTACTTCGCTTATCTCATCCATTATTTCCGAAGAGTTTTTATAGGTTTTTTCATAACCCATCATATTCATGAATTTCATGATTATTTCCCAGTCTGTTAAAGCTTGCCCTGGAGCATTCACTGCTTTTCTAAGTCTCTGTATTCGTCTTTCTGTATTTGTAAATGTGCCGTCTTTTTCTGCAAAACAAGCAGCTGGTAACACTATGTCAGCCAATTTAGCAGTATCTGTTAAGAAAATGTCTTGTACAACTAAAAACTCCGTATTTTTCATACACTCTCTAGCATGGTTTAGATCAGGTTCAGACAACATTGGATTCTCACCCATAACATACATGAATTTTATATCTCCAGTGCCACCAGCATTTACGATTTCAGTTACAGTCAAGCCAATTTCATCAGATAAATTCGCATCCCAAGCTTCATTGAACTTACTAATAACATTTTTATCTGTAACTTTTTGATAGCCTGTTAGCACATTTGGTAGGGCACCTAAATCACATGCTCCTTGAACATTATTTTGTCCTCTAAGAGGATTAACCCCTGCCGATTCTTTTCCAATATTTCCACATAACATCGCTAATGCTGCTAACTCTTTAACGCCTTGTGTACCTGTACTATGTTGAGTCACTCCCATAGCATAATAAATACCTGCTTTGTCACCAGATGCATATATTCTAGCTGCATTACGAATATCTTCCACCTTAACTCCACAGATTTTGGCTGTTATTTCAGGTGTGCAATGGCTAATTATCTCCACCATTTGTTCGTAGTTTTCAGTTCTTTCATTAATATATTCCATGTCCATAAGATTTTCTTCTATAATAACATTCATTATTCCATTAACTACAGCTACATTGGTTCCTGGAGTAATCTGTAAAAAAACATCTGCATATTCAGCTAATTCTATTTTTCTTGGATCAATAACTATAAGTTTGGCACCTTTTGCTTGCGCTTGTTTAATAAAACTACCAATAACAGGATGTGTTTCCGTTGTGTTTGACCCTGTAACTAATATTACATCAGAGTTTAACACCTCTGTGTTACTGTTAGTCATTGCGCCACTTCCAAGAGTTGATGCAAGTCCAGCAACTGTTGATGCATGGCATAATCTAGCACAGTGATCCACATTATTGGTACCAAAAATAACTCGAATCATTTTTTGGAACAAATAATTCTCTTCATTAGTACATCTTGCAGATGATAATCCTGCAAAAACTTTACTTCCATATTTAGATTTAAGTTCCTTAGTCTTATTAGCCATAACTGTTAAAGCTTCTTCCCATGATGCTTCAACTAATTTATCATTTTTACGAATTAAAGGAACTGTTAGTCGATCAGGATGATTGATAAATTTATATGCAAACTTACCTTTAACACACAAGAGTCCTTGATTAGCCAATCCATTTAATGGTTCAACACCTACAACAATATTATTTTTAACCAACAAATTCATTTGACAACCAACACCACAGTATCCACATGTTGTCTTTATTTTTTCTATTTCCCAATATCTAAATTTAGTTTTCTTTTTAGGCATCAACGCCCCCGTCGGACAGTAGGAAACACAGTTTCCACAAGATATACAAGTAGATTCACTTAGTCCTTGTTCAAATGGTGCAACAACATGGGTTTTAAAACCTCTATTGTTTTTACCTATTGCATGAGTACATTGTAATTCAGAACATATTCGAACACACTTACCACACAAAATACATTTAGTTGGATCATAATCATAAAACCTATTAGATGTATCAATGTCCATTTTTGTAACAGCACCACCTGCATAAGGTGATTTTGTAACATCATATTCATAACAATAATCTTGCAACTTACAGTCACCTGTTTTTTCGCAAGTCAAACAATCTAGCGGATGGTCTGATAACAATAATTCAAGAACTACTCTTCTACCTTCAATGACTCTATCACTATGAGTCCACAAGACCATTCCTTCCTTAACCATTGTATTACAAGCAGTCACAAGGTTTTTGCTTTTAGCAAGTTCAACAATACACATTCTGCATGTTCCACCTAGTGCAGGGTCTAGAAATTCATGATTACACAATGTAGGTAACTCAATTCCAATTCCTTTTACCGCTTCAAGTAATGTAATTCCTTCTTTAACATTTAGTTGCTGATTGTTTACAGTTATTGTAATAGATGCCACAACATTACCTCCTGATAAAAAATACTTTTATTAATTAACGGTAACAACAATACCTTCTTTTGAAGGAATTTTAATAACGAATGCTAATATAGCACCAACAATAGCAAATCCAGCCGCAACCATAAATGTATGATTAAATGAGCTTGAATTTCCTTTGATAATTGGTCCAATTAGTGCAGCAATACCATATGCTTGATACACAACACCATAGTTAGTACCTAAAGTTTTAACACCAAAGAAATCTCCTGTAATCGTTGGGTATACCACTAAGAATCCACCATATGAAAAAGCTATTGCAGCTAAACAGATAAAGAATATCATTAGGTTTAATTGCATAAGACTTAGTGTTAATAATGCAATAGCAGTAATAACAAACATCATTATAATAACATTAATTCTACCTATTTTATCTGAAATAGTACCCCATACTAATCTACCACTAGCATTAAATAAAGCTATTAGCGCAACTGCGTTAGCTGCAGTAGTAGGTTCTAGTTTAACCATTTCAATACCAATATCTTTAGCTAATCCTATAACTAAAAGTCCTGGCATACAAGCAAACATAAATGTGATCCAAAGTAAGTAAAACGCTCTAGTTTTCAACATCTCTTTAACTGTATAAGTAACTTCAACAACAGCAATCTTTGCACCTTTTGTAGTATCAGATATTTCAGGTAATTTTAAAAACTGAGCTCCAATTACAACTAATACCATGTATATAATACCTAAATATAGGAATGTTAAAGAAACACCTACCGTCGCAAGAAAGTACATTATAACTGATTTAAATACTAAACTACCTGCTCCAAATGCTCCAACAGCAATACCTGTAATAAATCCTTTTTTTTCTGGAAACCATTTACTACATGTCGATAATGGCGTCACGTAAGCGAAACCAACTCCCATTCCTGCTAACACACCATAACCAAAATACAATAATGGCAGTGAAGTAGCAAAAGATGCAATAATCATGCCTGTTCCGTATAAAACACCACCAATAGTAGCAACTTTTTTTGGACCAATTTTATCATTCAATCTACCTGAGAAAAAAGTTGAAATAGCGAATACAAAGATTGCAATTGAATAAGTCATAAATACTTCTGGGCCTGACCATGAAAACTTATCAATAAGTGGTTGATTGAATAAACTCCAGGAATAAATAGCTCCTATACATACTTGTAAAAGAACCGCTCCAAATACTACGAACCAGCGATTCATTTTTTTTTGCTTCATAAATTGAAACCTCCAACAAAACCATCGTTTTTCTATCTTTATAGAATTTATACTTTTTTATCATATATTTACTAATTAGATTTTTAACTCTACAATTACTCAGTATAGCCCCCTTCGACCATTATGACAAGAAAAATTTATGAATTATTCAAGATACATATTGTATCTAGCTTCATGAGATAACAATTTTTCTTTCTTTAATATGCCACCTGCATAACCTGTTAATCCGCCATCGCTACCAATAACTCTGTGACATGGAATAATAATTCCTATAGGATTATGTCCTACTGCACCACCAACAGCTTGTGCTGACATTCGTTTTTTATTCATTATCTCAGCAACTTCATGTCCAATTTCACCATAAGTTGTAGTTTTACCATATGGGATTTCATTAAGAATATCCCATACAAGGTTTCGAAAATCAGTTCCTTCTGGCGCTAAAGGCAATTCAAACACCTTACGTTTGCCTTCTTCATATTCTCTTAACTGCTTAACTATTTTATGAATCACTGTATTCAATTCATGATTTTCTACATAAGCTTCACTTAAGTCTTCAGATTTTGCATCACCTATCGTTATTATTAATGCCTCATTAGTAATTGTTGGAAAATACTTTTGTTCTTCAAACCACAGACCGACAATTTGAGCTTTATTATTTATACCAACTATAATCGGATCCCAAATTAAATTCATTTTTATATACAATATAATCAACTCCATTCTATAAGATCATTCCATATACCAATTGAAACATAACTGCTCCAAGGTTGATATTGTTTTATCCAATTCTTAGCTGCTTTTTCATATTTTTTATTAATGATGGTTAAGGTGTCAAAACTACATAGTTGAACTTTCCACCACTATATGTATGCTTGGAGGCTTCAACCGAGTACTACATGTAGTGGTGGAATTAGAGAAACTTAGTTTAGACACCTTAACCAATAACATATTTTGAGTACTTATGTGACAAATCAGATATTTTCATTTTATCTTCATCATATAAGTGTGTTATCAGTTTGTTTTTAATTACTAAATCAGATACAGGAAATGCATCTGGCCAACTAATACTTCTCATTAAAATATATTCAGCGCTCCATGGCCCAATTCCCTTGATTGATTTAAGAATATCTCTTAATTCATCTATATTTTGATTATTCTTGAAATTAATTTCGCCATTAGCGACAAGTTTTGCTAAACTAACAATTGTATCGCTTCTTGATCTGATAATTCCATTTGCCCCCAAAGAATCCCTAATATCTTTATACTCGCCTATCTCTTTAGCAGTGGGAAAATATCTATCAATATCTTTCCAAGGAGTTACTGCCTTTGTTCCAATGTTTTTTGCAACCCTACCACTTAAAGTTGTTGCTGCTTTTACCGTTACTTGCTGACCAATAATTGCTCTACATGATACTTCAAAACCATCAAAACTACCTGGTAATCTAACTCCTTTATTTAGTAGTTTTGGAAATTGTTTCGGGTCAACATCTAAATCAAAGGCTCTCCTAGTTTTTGAAATCACTGTTAGTATTACTTTTTCCAAACTATTACTCACCTTGATTGCTACTTTATTTGCATCTGCCATTGGTTTTATTTCTATCCATCCCAAATAAATAATACCATTTTCTTCTATTTGCAAACTTCGCTGATAGACCCCTTTATCAGTTACCTTTTCCACATGAGAAATCGTACGAACCCTAAAAAAGTTCATCATAAGTTCCCACGAATACGGTGGTCTATAATATAA
>JAOZKH010000100.1 GCA_029935405.1 Vallitaleaceae bacterium
TAGGCAAGGAAACCATTGATTTGTTCAATAACTCTGAGAATAGAGGGCGAGATCGCAGTTACGGAATTAATTATCAAAAGCTAGGAAAAGAGCTTATGACAATAGATGAAATAGGTGTCATGGACTCTAGTAAATGTATCATGCAATTAAGAGGAGTTAGACCTTTTTTATCTAATAAATATGATATTACTAAGCATAAGCATTATAGATTGCTTGGTGATTTTGATAAAAAGAATAATTATGATATTGAAAAAAGTTTAGATACAATACTAAGATTTAAAAAAAATCAACTACTTGAAGTTGTGCAATTTAATTTAGATGATAATAATCACTTGTCAGAATAAATAAAACAAGAATAAAGGAGGAAATAATAATGGATTTTTTTAATTCAGCAATTGACACACTACAAACTTTAGTAACAGCTCTTGGTGCAGGACTGGGGGTATGGGGCGCTATCAATTTACTAGAAGGTTATGGAAATGACAATCCTGGTGCTAAATCACAAGGTATGAAACAGTTTATGGCAGGAGGAGGAGTTGTTTTAATCGGAACACAATTAATCCCGTTACTTAAAAATGTATTTTAGAAAGGGAAAATATGCCTGGAATTTTTGATAAGATAGAACAATTTTTTATTGAACTACTTATTGGAATAATCGAACAAAATTTAACCGGTTTATTAACAGAGGTTAATGAAAAGGTTGGAACAATCGCAACAGATGTAGGGCAAACACCACAAAATTGGAATAGCAGTATCTTTGATATGATTAAAAGTCTGTCAGATACTGTTATTGTTCCAATAGCCGGGTTAGTAATGACGGCAATTCTTTGCTATGAGTTAATATCCATGATTATGGAAAAAAATAATATGCATGATATCGACACGTGGATGTTTTTTAAATGGATGATGAAAGCAGCTATTGCAATATATTTTGTGACAAACACTTTTAATATTGTAATGGCTGTTTTTGATATTAGCCAATATATCGTTAGTGCGTCAGCTAGTGTTATCAATTCAAGTACAAGTGTTGATATCGCTTCATCGATTACTTCAATGATAAATGAACTTGCAACAAAATCTGTTCCAGAACTTATATTAATAGCTCTAGAAACGAGTGTCGTAAGACTTTGTATGATGGCTATTTCAATAATAATAACAGTCGTTTTATATGGTCGAATGATTGAAATATATCTAGCAAGTTCGGTTGCAGCAATTCCCTTTGCAACAATGGTAAACAAAGAATGGGGGCAAGTTGGAAACAACTATTTAAGAGGTCTTATTGCCTTAGGGTTACAAGGCTTTTTCCTAATGGTTTGTGTGGGGATTTATGCTGTCTTAGTAAATTCCATCACTGTTACTAGCGATATTCATGCAACTATATTTTCAATATTAACATATACAATTATTTTATGTTTTGCACTACTTAAAACAAGTAGTTTAGCAAAATCAGTAATGAACGCACATTAGGAGGTAGATAATGGCATTTGTATCAGTACCAAAGGATTTAAGCAAAGTAAAGACGAAAGTTGCTTTGAATCTAACAGCAAGACAATTAGTATGTTTTTCAATAGGTGGGATAATAGGCGTACCTGCTTATTGGTTTACAAGAACAGCGATAGGAAACGATATAGCAGTATTTTTAATGATAATATGTGTTTTACCGTTTTTCTTTTGTGCAATATTTGAAAAAGATGGTATTGTATTTGAGAAATATATGATGCATATCATTAAGCAAAAATTCATATATCCAAAAATCAGAATTTATAAGACAGAGAATTTCTATGAGTATTTGGATAATGAGGATGAGAGAGAGGTAATAAGGCGTGAAAAGCCAAAGGCAAAAAAAACAAGAAAATCAATTAACAAAAAATCGAAATACATTAAACCAAAATCAAAAACTACTAAAAAAAGAAAAGGCAAAAAAGCAAAAAGAAACTAAGAAAATAAAAAGAAAAGTGTCCAATACTACGCAAGATACTTTAACATATAAAGCAATGTTTCCGGATGGTATTTGTCAGATTGATAACAAAAAGTATTCTAAGACAATTAGATTTTATGATATTAACTATCTCTTAGCTCAAAATGAAGACAAATCATTAATTTTTGAAAATTATTGTGACTTTTTGAATTACTTTGACTCATCTATATCAGTTCAATTGTCATTTGTTAATATGCGAGCGAATTCAGATATTTTCTTGGAAACAATTAAAATCAATCAGCAATATGATGATTTTAATGACATAAGAAAAGAGTATTCACAGATGCTTCAAAATCAGCTTTCAAAAGGCAATAATGGATTAATCAAAACAAAGTATATCACAATTAGTATTGAGGCAGATCACTATAAAAAAGCGAAACCAAGATTGGAACGTATAGAAACAGATGTTATCAATAATTTTAAAGTCATGGGAGTTAAAGCATATTCACTTACTGGAAAAGAGCGAGTTGAATTATTGCATAGTATTTGCCATCAAGATACAAAAGAACGACTTGATTTTAATTGGGATCTAATTAGAAATGGTGGAATGAGTACGAAGGATGTTATAGCACCGACTTCATTTAACTTTGAAAAACCCAAGCAATTAATGGTTGGAAAGACAATTGGTGCCGTCAGTCATCTTCAAATATTAGCACCAGAATTAACAGACAGGATGTTAGCAGATTTTTTAGATATAAATAATAATATTATTGTTAACTTTCACATTAAGTCAATTGATCAAACAAGAGCAATAAAAATGATTAAAAGAAAAATAACTGATATTGATAAAATGAAAATCGAAGAACAAAAAAAGGCTGTAAGAAGTGGGTATGATATGGATATTATCCCATCTGACTTAGTCACTTTTAATACGGAAGCAAAGAGTTTATTAGAAGAGTTACAAAGCAGAAATGAAAGATTGTTTTTGGTAACTGTAGTTATTTATAATACAGCAGATAGTAGACAAAAACTTGAAAATACTATATTTCAATTAAATGGAATAGCACAAAAATATAATTGTGCCATCAGACGGCTAGATTACCAGCAAGAAAGCGGGTTTTTAACAAGTTTACCGTTAGGTGAGAATTTTATTGAAATAAATAGAGCACTAACAACATCGAGTACAGCTATATTTGTTCCATTTACTACTCAGGAATTATTTATGGAAGGACAGAGTCTTTACTATGGTTTAAATGCTTTATCAAACAATATGATTATGGTTGATAGGAAGAAGCTTAAAAACCCTAACGGATTGATATTAGGAACACCAGGTAGTGGAAAATCTTTTAGTGCTAAACGAGAAATCACAAATGCATTTTTAATTACAAATGATGATATTATGATATGTGATCCTGAAGCCGAGTATTACCCTTTGGTTAAAAAATTACAAGGGCAAGTTATTAAAATTGCACCAAGTAGTAAAGATTATATTAATCCACTAGAGATAGATTTATATAATGGG
Organism: Vallitaleaceae bacterium; assembly: GCA_029935405.1. Taxonomy (GTDB): domain Bacteria; phylum Bacillota; class Clostridia; order Lachnospirales; family Vallitaleaceae; genus UBA1351. The sequence continues at coordinate 3,441 of JAOZKH010000100.1, forward strand.
GAAGAAAACCCAATTCGTGATAAATCAGATTTTATTATATCTCTTTGTGAACAAATTGTTGGTGGAAGACATGGATTAGATGGAGAAGAAGTTTCAATTATTGACAGATGTGTAAGAAATATTTATGAGAAATTCATGGAAGACCCTAAAAAAGACAAAATGCCGATTCTAGAAGATTTTTATAATATGTTGCTTGAACAAAATAATGAGAAAGCAACAGGTATTGCAACAAGATTTGAAATTTATGTACTTGGATCAATGAATGTATTTAATCATCGTACTAATGTTGATATTACAAACAGAATTGTCTGCTTTGATATCAAAGAACTAGGAAGTACGCTCAAAATGCTTGGAATGTTAATTGTTCAAGAAACTGTTTGGGGTAGAGTTGCTGCTAATAGAAATAGTGGTAAGGCAACAAGATACTATATTGATGAATTCCATTTGCTTTTAAAAGATGAAGCCACCTCAAGATATTCTGTAGAGATTTGGAAGAGATTTAGAAAATGGGGAGGTATTCCAACAGGAATAACACAGAATGTACAAGACTTTTTATCTAGTAGAGAAGTGAGTAATATTGTTGGGAACTCAGATTTTATTTATATGTTGAATCAAAACGCGGAAGATAGAGCAGTTCTAGCAAAGCAACTAAGTATATCTAAACATCAACTATCTTATGTTACGAATTCGAATGAAGGTGAAGGACTACTGTTTTATGGGAATGTAATTATTCCGTTTTTGGACAAGTTTCCTAAGGAAACAATGCTTTATAGTATTATGACGACTAAACCGGAGGAAATAGTGAATTAACTAGGAGACGATTAATTGGCAAAAAAAAATAATATACAGAAAATTCAAAAAGCACATATTAAAACTTATGGACAACTTGTCCAAAAGTCAAAAAGTAAATCTAAATATAACTACTATACATCAGATTCAGATAATGATGGAGTTGCAGATGTAAATGATATAAGTGATTATGACTCTACAGTTCAAGACTATGGAGATATTCCAAAGAAAAAGATAAATAGAACTAAATTAAGAACAAAAACTAAATCAGATATAAATAATGAAAAGACGGATAATATTATTAGCTCTAAAAAGCCTAATTTGAATAAACTTGATAGGAAAATTATTAAGAAGAAAAATCGACTTATATTTGAGGAAAATAAACCTAAAGGTAAGGCCTTTAACAATACGGGGGTAGTAATTGTAGGTGCTGGAGTAGTTAGTAAAGATGCATTAGACTATATTAATCAAGTTGAAAGTTTGAAAGATTCAGATAGTAATTCAGCCGTTCAAGCAGTAGGAAAAGGATTTGATTTAACAAGTAATAAAACAAATAAAAAGCTTACGAAGTTAAACAAAGAGTTGCGTTTAAAAACAAAAAAAGTAAATATTAGAAAGTTAGAGAAAAAATCGGCACGTTTAAAGTATAATGCTACTTTTGATAAAACTTTAAAAAAAAATGAAGTCTACAAAAATTCTAAAGGTCTAAATAAGTATTATCAGCGATTCAAAATCAAAAAACAATATAATAAAAAAGTAAAAGGTTCTGTAGTTCAAGTATTCCAAAAAGGAATAAAAAAAGCTACCATAATGATGAAAAAGATTGCATTAATAGTAATAAAGCGCTTTGGTATATATATAGCCGGAGCAATTTTAATCATTATCATTGGTTCTATGTTTATAAATTTATCTGTAGGATTATTTTCTAGTGGAGTTAGTATGATTGTTTCTACGTCTTATCAGACAAATGATATTGAAATAACAGAGGCTAATGATTATTATCAATTTAATGAAGCCAATTTGTTATATGCTGTTGAAAATGTAAAAAAAGATTATCCTGACTATAATGAGTATAGATATGATGTTGCATCAATTGGACACAATCCACATGAATTAGTGGCGTATTTAACGGCAAAGTATAGTGAGTTCACCCAAGAACAGGTAAATGAAGATTTAATTGCTATATTTGATGAGCAGTATACATATAGCCTTACAGATATTATTGAAACTCGCACTAAGACTATAACAGTAGTGACAATAGATCCTGATACAGGTGAAACGATAACTTCAGATATAGAAGTTGAGTATGATTGGTATGTATTAGAAATAAAGCTAACAAATAGTAATTTAGAACAGATACTATTGTTAAGATTAAACGATGAGCAAAAAGAACAATATACTGTTTTGCTAGAAACAAAGGGCAATTTTATCAGTTTCCCTAGTCCGATTAATAAAGAATGGTACAGCTCCATTTCAAGTCCTTTTGGATACAGATTGGATCCAATGACAAACGAAGTGGCATTTCATAACGGAGTAGATATTGCTCAACCTGAAGGAACTGAGTTGATAGCTATTTTTAACGGTACTGTTTTATATACGGGGTATGATGCTGATGGTTATGGAAATTATGTCATTATAGAACAAGAAGAGATAAAACAAACAGCATTATATGGGCATTGTATAAGCATAGAAGTAGCTGAAGGAAGTGAGATTAAGGCAGGAGATGTTGTTGCAAAAGTAGGATCCACAGGAAAATCAACAGGTAATCATGTTCACTTTGAAATAAGGGATTCAAACGGCAATAAGTTGAACCCTTATTTTTATTTATTTAATTCACCACAGATAATTAATTAGTGAAATTAAGAAACAGAAAATAAAGTTACACAAGGAGAAAATTATGGATAAGCGATTAGAAAAAACGCTAAAGGAACAAATGAAAATTGAAGAACAAGTAAAGGCATTACAAAATAAATTAAATGATGTCAAAGAAAAACGCATAGCTTTTGAAAAAGAAGAATTATTTAAACACTTTAAAGAAACAGAAATATCATTAGAAGAATATAAAGTGATTGTAAGGGATGCCATATATGATTATAAAGGTTTAAATGATGTAATCACTACTAAGGAAGAAAAGGGGAATTCAAACAATGAAGAACAGTGTTAGAGCAATAATTATTATAGTGTTGTGCTTATGGATTGGCACAGGCAATTTAATTAAAGCAACTGAATTAGATACAACAGATGAAGAATTAATAGAAATAAATGAAGAATTAGTAGAGGCAAATGAAGATGAAATTATAGAAATTGTATCAGAAAAAAATATTGAAACTAATTTTTCAAGTAAAGAATATAAAATTGAGGGAGATAATAAAAGCAATTATTTATTAGAAGGTGGAAATGAAAATGCAATAAATACTTTGGCAACAGAGCAAAATTCTGCACAAGCCACATTAGTTGAAAATGTTAATGTACAAGGAAAACCATATGATATGAGTATACTTGATGATGAAGCATATGATAGTAAAAATGATTTAGAATTAAGGCAATTTGTTTCTTTTGAAACTAAATCTGGAAAAGTATTTCACTTAATTATTGATCATAGTAAAGACGGAGATAATGTAATGATGTTAACAGAGGTAGGAGAACAGGATTTACTAAATATGATTGAAGAGCAGGCAGATGTAGAGTTTGAATTATCTGACAATGAGATTGAAATTGATGAAGAAGTTATTGAGGAAAAACAGAAAACTATAGACGCAAGTGAGAATGCTGCAGTTAGTGAAGAAGAAAGCAAAAAAGAAATTGATAAAGATTTAGTAATAATAATTGCAGTAGCTGTAATTGGAGGTATTGGTGGTTGGTATTTTAAAATATACAAACCAAAACGTGAAGCGCTTTACGATGATGAAGTTGATGAAGCAGATTATTTAGAAGATGATGATTATCTAGAAGATACAGAACATTTGGATGAGGATGAATAATTAAAAACTCAAGAGGAAATGTCATTAAGAAATGTTGTTATATAAGAGAGAGGAATGAAATCATATGAAACTTGTAATAGCAGAGAAGCCAAGCGTAGCGCTTGCCATAGCTAAAGTTATTGGAGCAAATAAAAAAAAGAATGGTTATTTAGAAGGCAATAATTATATTGTGAGTTGGTGCATCGGTCATTTAATAGGGCTTTCAAATCCAGAAGCATATAATGAGAAATATAAAAAATGGAAATATGAAGATTTACCTATAATACCAAATCGGTGGATGTTTACAGTAAAAAAAGACACACAAAAACAATTCATTATATTAGAGAGCCTATTAAAAAGAAATGACGTTGAAAGTGTAATTGAAGCGACAGATGCAGGGCGTGAAGGAGAATTGATTTTTAGATTAGTATATAAGCAAATCGGTGAAATAAAACCAATGGAGCGTCTATGGATAAGTTCTATGGAAGAACGCGCCATAGAAGAAGGCTTTAAGAATTTAAAAGATGGTAAGGAATATGAGAATTTATATCAATCTGCATTGGCAAGAAGTAAAGCAGATTGGCTAGTAGGACTTAATGCAACAAGATTATTTACAACGATTTATCATAATAAGTTAAGTGTTGGACGAGTCCAAACGCCTACACTTGCAATGATAGCGATGAAAAATGATGAAATTAGAAGCTTTCAAAAGGAAAAATATTATCTAGTTGAATTAGATTTAGGGGAATTAAGTGTTAAGAGTGATAAAATATCTAGTGAAAATGAAACTAATGAATTAATTCGTTTTTGCAAAGGGAAAAATGTAAAAATTATAGAAGTGAAAAAGGAAATAAAGAAGAAAAAACCACCGCTATTATTTGATTTAACAACACTTCAAAGAGAAGCAAACCGGTTATTTGGATATACTGCAAAACAAACCTTAGACTACGCACAAAGTCTCTATGAAAAGAAACTAGTGACATATCCAAGGACGGATAGTAGATATATAACAGAGGATATGAGGGAAACGGTTAAAGATATTATTATTAATGTTAATAGTAGTATTATAAATCCAGATACGGATAAAATTATTAATAACAGTAAGGTAACAGATCATCATGCTATTATTCCAACAAGTTATTCAAAGCAATTAAATGAAGACGAGATACCAAAGCATGAATTGAATGTTTTTAAACTTATTCAGTCTAAGTTAATAGCTTCTATTAGCCTAGACTATATTTATGAACAAGTTACTGTAAAAGCTTACGTAGACGATAATGAATTTAATGCAAGTGGTAGAACTGTAATAGAAATTGGCTTTGTGTCGGTAGAAAAGACTTTTAAAACAGAAAGAGGAATCAAGATTAATCCGAATAATGAAATAGAAAATAGTTTACCTAAAGTTCAAGAAGGAACAGTATTTCCTATTCTTGATATAAAGAAAAAAGAAGGTTGTACAACACCACCTAAGTATTTTACAGAGGATACATTGTTATCAGCTATGGAAAAGGCAGGAACTAAAGAACTGGATCACTCATTAGATATTGAAAAGAAAGGTTTAGGAACACCTGCTACAAGAGCGAGTATTATTGAAAAATTAATTAGTGTTGGATACATCAAAAGGAAAAAGAAAAACCTGATGATAACAGAAAAAGGAACGGAATTAATAAAAATTGTTCCAAAGAATTTAAAATCGGCAAAGCTAACAGCTGAATGGG
>JAOZKH010000101.1 GCA_029935405.1 Vallitaleaceae bacterium
CAACTTGTTCCCGAAAGTTGGATTGATATTAGTACGACAGCAAAAATGGGAACAGGTAGTTCCTCCGGGTATAATAAATCCTATGGATATTACTACTGGATTGGTGAAACAAGTGGTGTTCCTGTAATAAGTGGAATTGGACACGGAGGGCAATTTATTGTTATTGTTCCTGATTATGATATTGTTGTAACAGCATCAACTATAGGTGGTGTTTCAGATGAAAAAGCTAATGCACAAATTAGAGAAGTTGCAAGAATTATTTATTATGCATTGCTACCGGATATGTTTAATGAGATTGATTAGTAAAGTGAATTATTAAAATAGATAGTGATTATCAAATAATTCTCGACGACATCTGCAGTAATTGTAGCATCTATCTTATCCACTAACTGTTTCACAATAGCAAGCCCTAGTCCGGCACTCTTATTACTTCTTGAAATATCCGAAGTATAAAAGCGTTGAAAAATTGATTCTATATTCAATGTATCACTCGGTACTAATTGATTCTTTATTGAAACACACTTGAGTTTTGCGTCTAAGTTAATTTCACAATAATTCTCCCCATGTTTTAACGTGTTATTGATCAAATTGGTGAAAATACGTTCGATATGTCTGCGATTTGCCATACATGAAATTACTTTGTCATCTATATCTATAATCACTTGAAAATCACCTTCTATCAATTGATCATAATATCCTGATATTACGTCCATAAGAATGTTATTAATATTTATCTTCTCTAACTGTTTATCCTCACACATTTCTTGCAGTCTAGAGTATTCCAACAAGTCATTTAATAGAAGAGATAAATCTTTTAAGCGTTGATGAATAATCATTTGATATTCATCACGCTTTGAATCACTTAAATCATTGTTACTTTCTAACATCTGCAAATAACCCAAAGATGCTGTTAACGGAGTCCTTACATCGTGTGATATATTTGTAATTGCCTGTTTTAATTCCTGGTTTATTTGATTACTCTCAACTTGTGTTTTTTTTGATTTTTGAAGCATATCATTTATACCCATGATTAATTGTGAAATATCCGAATCAAAGGTCTCGGTGGTTAATAACGCATTTGTTTCCTTCTCATTAACCATTACAAAATCATTTTTAATATGTCGTATATCTAGCTTAAGCCTTATCGCATGGATAAGGCTTGCTATGGTTATTACTATCAAAAGGCTTAATGCATACAGCATCAAATCACTCCTATCATCTATTTTATTTCTGTACGTCTAAAGACTAATACAGAACCTACGATGCTCATTGCAAGATAAGTTACTCCCACAAGGATCATACGTAATACATCTTCAGATGGCAGTTCTAAAAGATTTGCTGACATTCTGATATTCGTAATCATTTCATATTTTGATAACTCTAGAAGATTCACATCATACGCTGATAGTATCATGATTGCAATTATTGGAATCAAGCACAAACTAAGATAAAGTGAATTGATAACCGCAGTCTTTTTTGTCCATAGTGCAAAAAACAACCCACACGAAACAACTGCTATTGAATAAAGTAACTGAACACCAAAAATAGTCATAACATCAGTAAAATACTGACCATCAAAAGGTTCACCAAACCCATATAAACTAGTCGTAAAAAGCGTTGGTACAATATACTCAAGCAACATAAATACAAGCACCAGCGTGAACAACTCTATCCCTTTAGCTAAATAGTACTTAAGTCTAGACACACCGCTAGCTAACGTATTTTTGACGGTACCTGCCGAAAAATCTGCACCAATAACAAAAAATAATAGAGCAAGGTAAAAATATAGTGAATTATCATGTGTACGACTTACAACAAAAGGAATATCTCTTCCCAATTTATTCTTCGTCTCTACTTCTTCCTCTTGATTTAGTGTTCCCGCTCTACTCAATGAATCCTCTTCTACATCCAAGTCTTCGACTGCAACACCTATATATACTTGTTCTCCAATCGAAGTTGCATAACAAAGCAGTAAAAATAAAATCACTGTTATATAAATACCTTTTCCATTAAAAATTCTATAAAAATCTGCACGAATAATATTTATCATGATACCGCCCCCCCAACAAGTGATATGTAATAATCTTCTAGACTATCTCCCATCTCGGTGAACTTTGATACTCTGACTCCTGATTGACTTAGTTTATATATCACTTCTGAAGGATTATCTAAATAGTCGTATACTTGAATTTCTTGCATACTAATGATCTTATAATTAAAAGATTGTAGTTCTGTTTCAATAATTCCGGCTGCTGATGCCACATTATCCACTGTAAGAACGAGACTTTTCTTGCACTTTTCATCTAGTTCATTTGTATCTAACTCTTTAATCAACATACCATCATTGATAATTCCGTAACGCGTTGCAACCATTGATAACTCTGTCAGTATATGACTTGATATTAACATTGTAATACCATACTCCTGATTCAAAGACTTAATAGTTTCCCTTATCTCAATAATCCCCACTGGATCAAGACCATTAATTGGTTCATCAAGGATAATAAAATCCGGATTATTAAGTAGCGCTAATCCTAAACCTAAACGTTGTTTCATACCTAATGAAAAATTTTTAAACTTTTTGTTACCAACCTTCTCTAGACCTACCATTTTAAGTGTTTTATTAACCACTTTTTTATCTGGAATCCCTTTAAGTCTTCTATAATATTCTAAATTTCTCATTGCAGACAAATTCGGATAAAACGCTGGCATTTCAACAACTGCTCCGATACGTCGTCTTGCTTGATCCAACTTTGATTTTTTTTCTTCATCAAAGAGCATAATATCACCCTTATCCGCTTTAGACAATGACGTAATTAATCGTATTAATGTTGTTTTTCCTGCGCCGTTTTTACCTATAAGTCCATATATATCACCTGAATACAATGTCATATCAAGGTTGTCAACTGCAACTACTCCTTTATACTTTTTAGTAAGACCTGTTATCTTTAATACTATTTCATTCATTTCAACCACTCCTTTATTTGATATAAACATTATATCTATTCGGTCTTTAATGAATATTAATAAAACCTTAAAAAAGTCTTAAGCTTCATCTACCATCTTAAAGCCTATTCCCCAAACGGTTTGTATATATTTATCATTCGGTCTGTACTTTGCAATTTTTGCCCTTATATTACTTATATGAACGTTAATTGTATTGTCATCACCAAAAAATTCTTCTTTCCAAACTGTTTCATAAAGGTTATTCTTCGTGTATACTTTTTTAGGATGTTCCATAAGTAATTGTAATATTTCATATTCCTTTTTTGATAAGTTTAATGGCTCTGTATCTATAAACCCTTCAAATTGTTCTTTATCTAGTTTCAATGTTTTATATATCAAGAACTGATTATTCGTGTCAATCTTTTTTTCATGACGCAATTGTACTTCAATTCGTGCTTTTAAAATATCATTATCAAAAGGTTTCACAATATAGTCATTGGCCCCATTTTTTAACATAGCTACAATGGTTGATTTATCATCAATTGCTGTTAATGCGATAATTGGTATATGACTTTGATTTCGTATTTCACTAAGCACTTGATCTCCAGTCATTCCTGGCAACATATAATCCAACAAAATAAGATCAATCTGATTTACTTTAAATTGTAAAATTGCTTCTGTTCCAGAATAGGCGGATGTAACCTTATATCCTGTATTTGTCAACAATTCCTTTAACATTTGATGAATATCATTGTCATCTTCCACTATCATAATATTGATACTATTCATAACGCCACCTTCTTCTCAAAATACTTACTTGCATCATTGTAACATGTCTAACATATACCAACAACTGCTGATACGATCTGTAATTTTATCTAATTCTTGCTCATAATGGCACAAATGCCAATCGAACTAGCTTCAGGTGTTGAAATGCAAGTGGTACACCAACTTAAATTTCCCAAAAGTCTCATAGTATTTTCCTTTCATATAAAAATACTATTATATTCATTAGTAATTCCCCCGTATACACTAATCTTCCTGATATATCTTTAATTGTCAAACTAACTTTTTCAGGAAGAATACTAGCTGCGCCTTCTCTTTCTACTAAAAACGGATAAATAATATTAGGGTTCTTATTAGATTTAATGTCCATAATACTGCCATTTACTGGTAGTAATTTAAGGGCATAAATATCATTTGACAAAGGTTTAAACAAACTTGTTTCCTGAATCCATTCGCTTGCCTTCTTATTATCTACAGTACCTACCTTCTCATCTAAAAATCTATAAAAAGATGATTTTGAAGTAATTTCATTAGCTCTAAGAGCTGACATTATCTCTTTTACAAAGTCTAAATTCCCATTTTTTTGATATCTTGCATCAATAAGTTTAGACCATACTGATAATCCATAATCTAAGGTGAAAACATTAATAAATTGACCAAAGTCAGAACCCATTTCCCAACTAGCTCTTGTTGGTGTACCACCATTGACATTTTCGCCCATATTGATTAAGATATTTGGTCCTAGTCCATCTGTATAATCAAAGAAATCGGTGAAATATGCTAGTGGTTTACTAGAAACAGTTCTTAAGTTATTGTCTCTTAAATGATCACTAACAATAATTTTCATTAATTGACTAATATTCTCTGAATAACGACCTTCTTCAAAAGGCATGCTCTCTCCTTTATGGAACATATGGAAATACTCAATAAAGAAAAAGGCATCAAAGTTAGTATCTATATTATTGGTATCAGGAATAGAGGTTGTATTCAAGACAGTATAATTATTCATCATACCGTTGAATCCACTTGCATTATATTGTAATGTGACAGAGCTAGCTTCATTAGGTTCACCAACATAATACCTCATGATTGGATCAATAATTTCTATTAAGTCATTTACATATTCTTTTACATTTTGTGGTATCGATGAATCATACTTTACTTTGATTTTCTTTTGTACTTCCATATCTTTTAAATCCTTAGTAGGAATACTAATATCTCCTACTTGAAAATATCGACTATTTGTTACTGTGTTACTATTAATCACCCAATTCACAGTCACCTTGTATAGGCCACTATCTAAATTTAATGATTTAACCGTTATCCCACCAGTTAATGATGAAGCTTCTACTGTCGTTGTAAAATCAGTTTCATATACGATTTCATCATCCTTAGATATTACTATTTGACAAGTATCTTCAACTAACTCACCTGGAGATCTTTTGATTAAAAGTGGATAAATCATCTCTGGATTATCAACACTCTGTATGTTCATCGGACTACCTTTTACAGGCAGAACATTTGCAACATACTCATTTTCTATTTTTCCTGCATTTTCTGGTGCCTCTTTTAACCACTCTGATGTTTGTTTATCTCCTACTTTTTTGACAATAGTCTGAACCATATCGTAGTATTTGTCCGATTGGTTTATTTCGCCTGTATTCATCTGTTTCATATATTCAACAAAAAAGTCATACTTTCCTGTTTCTGAGTAACGAGCTTCAAATAATACTCCTTAGATTGTTGCACGCTATCTCTTATACCTTCTTGCTCCATATAATTCATAACTATATCACTTAAAGCTTGTGCTCTACTTTCATTACTTCTAGAGCCTTCTATAGGTATTGAATAATCTTTTAAATATTGATGAATAAACTCATTAATTAGTCATTTATCAATATTAGGATCATTTTTACTTCCAATATTTAGCAGTGTAGACATGGTAGAAATTGTTTTTCCAATGTTATAACCTAAATGTTTACCTTCGTCATATTTTAATGTGTATGTATGACTACTACTAGGCTCACCTAACAACATATCAATAACCGGTCTTGCATCTAAAAGTAATCCATCAATATATATTTGAACGTCTAAAGGTACAGATACGTCATAAAGAAGTGTTATCTTCTTATCGAAATTCTCAGTCACTTTAGGAAGTTCAATACCTACAGAAACCTCCTCTACAGATACCGCACTTTCAAATTTTCTTGCCTTATTAGTGTTTATTATGGAAGAATCTATCCACATTAGAGCCGCAGAGCTATTCGCCTTTGAATATGCCCCACTGCTAACAATAGTTTCATCTTTAAATACCATTTTAAACTCATGAAACCCTGGCTCTAAATTATAGATATCTAACTTACCTTGATTATCTGTGTATCCTAAATACTTGTTATTATAATAGACCTTTACAAATTCTGCGTTATTAGTCGTATCAGTTCTATCTTCAATTGTCATATGCAACGTAGCTTTTGATTTGTCTTCATAATCAAAAGCATATCCTAAATACTTCTTCAAAATATTATTGACAATAACAAGCGCCTGTTCTTTTGTTGCATAGCCAGAAGGGGAATATTTCCCATTCCCCGTGCCATTGACTATACTATTTGCGTATGCGACATCTATGGAATCAACTGCCCAAGAACTAAACTCTGAAACATCCAAAAAAGATTATTGCCTACACCTGCCGAAATACCCACCGTTGCAGCTTTTAAGGCATAAACATTAGTAGTATCTGTAAAAGTAATATTACCATTAACAGTTATTTCATCACCTTGTAAAGTCTCAAACAATCTGACTGCAAGGTATGCAAATTCCAATACTCAGTTTAAATACCCTCGATACAAAATCGACACCTTGTTCATCTAACAGACCTCTCAATATAGGTTGCTATAACTCCAATAACTCCAACAGACAAAGGAATAATTGTATAATTACTTAAGGATTCTCCATTGAATCTTGATCCAATAACATTTGTTAATATAATTGAAGTAATGATTGTTGTTACACTTGATTTTTTTAATATGCCAATGAAAAGACTGATTGAATTCACACATGCAAAAGCTAGCAAATTTATAAGTAAGCCGTTCACACGTTATACATACTGCGAAAAAAACAAAAGCCCTAAATTTCAAGACTTTTGAACGTTTAATTATGCTTTAAGCAGAGTTGAATTGAAAACTATCAAGCAGTTGACAATACAGTGTTTTCTATATATTTATAGTACCTAGTTCACCTTCAATAGACCGGGATCTTCATCCACTTTTTTATTGTATAGTTTAGGGAAACACGCTTTATCCACCTTCATATTATAGGCTATAATTGCCACACTTATTGCGCCAACAATCACCAGCATATTAAATGTTTTGTCGTAACCCATCTGATCAATACTGATACCTACTACAAGTTGACCTCCCATACCACCAATCATATATCCAATGCCCATCAAACTGCTAATTCTACCTCTATGAGAGGCTGGAATACGTCGGCTCATAAATGGTGATTGTCCAAGGGTATTAACGATTTCACCCATTGTAAAGACGAATATCATAACAAAAAATATATAGCGTGCTGGTTCGTCTTTAATAATAATATAGCTAACAGAATAAAGAGCCATTCCAATTATGATTTTTTGAAGTTCTTTGAATTTTACCAACATAGCTGTAAATATTGGTGTAAATATTATTACAAGTCCCCCATTAAAAGATGAAACAAAACCAAAAAGTTTAGTACCATCAGCGTCTCCAAATAAATGTGCCATATACAAAGGTAATGCAAAGGACCATTGGCTATAGATAAAAGCACCCAATGAGAAGACCACCATTTGAATCCATACGGATTTTCTTTCCCTTAATACGATAAATGAATTTGCATCAACTTCTTCACTATCTTCATATTCATTTTTTTCGTGCTCTTCCATTTCCTCAACTTTAATTGCTTTAACAAAGAAGACTATTAAAATCGTTGAGGTCATTGTTGTTATACCATCTATAATAAACGCTAAGCTTAAGTAATCAGTGATTAACAATCCAGCTATTGCAGCACCGAACATAAAACCAAGGTTATGTCCAAGATATGATAAGGAGAATACTTTTTCTCTCTCATCTGGTTTTGAAGCTTCAATAATTAATGCCTCAAAAGAGGGACCTTCTAGGTTGGCAAACAAACCTGCAAGTACAAAGAAAACAACCATTAATGTACCCGGTTGGATGAATGCACATGATAAGAAAAAAACAATACTAATACTATCAAATATAATGATAATTTTCTTTTTATTAAATCGATCCGCTAGTTTACCACCAATGACATTGGCAGGGATAAATAAGAATGCAACACCAACAGATACGAATGCAATAGTGGTTGCTGAATATCCTATTTTAGTACTTAAGATCAAAGTTAACATAGGCCATATAAAGGCACCCATATTCGTGACTACTCTTGCAATAAATATTACCCATATAGATTTCGATATCCCTTGATATTGGGTGAAAACACTTCTAATACTTCCAAACATATTGCTCTCCTTAATCAACCTACAAACTTGTAGTATATTTGTACATAATCATCTATCGACGCTTGCTTAAGTTTTCAAAATACGTTTCTTTAGATATCTGGTATCTATAAAGTAAGTACAAATCCATATAAAGCAATTCGTTCTCAAAAGACATGCCCACTTTTTCCATAATTCGAAAAGAGGCTTTGTTTTCATGATATGCCATAGAGCTAACCACGTCAACCTTGAGATTCGAAAATGCTTTATCAACCAGTGCTTGACTTCCTTCAGTGGCTAAATCCCGTCCCCAATATTCCTCTTTCAAACGATATCCTAATTCCAGCAATGAGAAATCATTGGGTTTATTTTGCTCAGGTCGAAGATGAAACCATCCTATAAATTCATTTGTATTTTTAAGGATGATTTTATAGAACCCACAATCCTTATCTAAGGAATAAAAATCTAAATAATTTTGAATAGTTTCACGACATATTTCAAAACTCGCTCCTCCTCCAACATATTTGACGACATTTGGATTACTATCAAGTTCAAATAATAATTGCTCATCGCCAAGCTTAAATTTTTCAAGCCTTAACCGCTTTGTTTCTAAATACATAAAATCATCCTCCTATAAATTAGTGAGTATTATTACTAT
>JAOZKH010000102.1:0-1891 GCA_029935405.1 Vallitaleaceae bacterium
CCTAATTCAACGATTATGCAAGAAAGAGAGAATCAATAAGAACCGTCCCTAATGATTGAGACTGAATTTTTAAGGAAATTCACATCTATAGAACATATTAGTTGAGAGTAAAACACTTTAGCTGTAAATAATGTTAATTTGCAAGTTCAATTAATGTAGTGTTTGTTGGTTTTATGAGGTTATCAAATATTGTTTTAGTTCCTTGGCTGAGAGAACTTTGCCTGTGGATTTTACTTGCTCATCAATAACTAGTGCAGGTGTACTCATTACACCATAAGCCATTATTTCTTGAATATCAACAACTTTTTCTATTTCGGCATCAAGGGAAAGTTCCTTAAGTGCCTTCTTTGTATTTGCCTCCAAACGTTTGCAATTAGGACAGCCTGAACCTAAAATTTTAATAATCATAATATACATTTCCTTTCGTTATTCAATAAAGTTTAATCTAAAATTTACTTGCGTTACTATAAATAGTTTCAATTGTTTCTTTTTTTGTCATACTGGATAATATCCAAGCGATAATTAATATGCCAGGTATGTTGATGAATAATCGAGTCAGAGCAAAAGTTAGACCAAGTGAACTTGCTTCAAAGAGAAACATTGGTACCTTAGTTGTAGACCATGCTCCAATAAATATAAGAACATTACTAAATTTAACACCCTTCTTCATAAAAACTGCAGCCACAGGAAAAGCTCCATAAAGTGGTCCAGCAGCAGCTGATCCAATAATAAATGCTAAGATAATGCCTTTAATACCTGAGTTATCACCCATGTATTTCATCATAGTCTCTCTAGGAATCCATATATCGAGAAGTCCTAAGAGAACAAAAATTGGCGGGATGATTAAAATCATCTCTTTGAAAGAATAAACCGTTACACTCAGTGCTTTTATACCAAGAGGTCTATTGATGAGCATAAGTATGAGTGTAGCACCTAAGATAAGTAAAAATATTTTATACCTTTTAAGTAATTTAATCATATGGAAGTCACCACCAAACCTATAATCAAAGCAACGACAAATGAAAAAGCAAATGCCAGAAGATTTCTCTGTATAGTTAATTTTTTACCAAAATATTTGATTTCAACAGGCATTGTAACAACGCCAACCATCATGAGGGTTGATATAAATGCACCTATTTGCATATATCCAGCGCCACCGTCTAATAATAGCGCAGCAGTTGGAAAGGCAATGAAACCTGGAATCAGAGTGATTGCACCAACTACAGCGGCAATGATAACACCAAACCAACCTGAAGAAGGTCCTATGAGTTTGGCAATGAGTTCTGGATTAATAATAGCAAGCAATAAACCAACTAATAAAATAACGACTAAAAACTCTGGAAGTATGTGTTCGAAAGCCTTCCATGCTTTCTTTAAAGCTTTTTTTGTTTTTATTTTATTTGTAGTAAAAGAAATTATTAGTAATATTAAGGTGAGAATATACATCGTAAGTGTCATAAACGGTAACTCCCTTCAGCTTTTAATCCCATTCAAATTTATTTAATTAGTTACTTTATAATAACCCTGTTTTTTACGCATTTCAAATTGTTCGATGAAGATTGCTGCAAGTATACCAACGTTTAACATTATATTAAGAAGTATTGTAAAAAAATTGTGAGGTTCCATAGTTTTCCATGATCATTCCATTAAAGGTTGTACCAACAGCACCACCAACTACAGTTCCAATTCCAAATAGAGATAATACTAAACCAACAATCATTAAATTATAACCAGTGATTTCCTGTAATAGCTTACCAGAGTATGTGAAACTTCCAAATACACTAAATCCAACAAAGAAGATTGTGATGACAAGTCTCATAAAACGTGGGTTTGTAAGTGGCTCTTTATAAGCTTTAATAAAGTTTAGTTTATCATCTACAGCACCACCAAT
>JAOZKH010000102.1:1991-8711 GCA_029935405.1 Vallitaleaceae bacterium
ACCAATCGCTGCTATGTTAATGATTCGAACTTTACCAAAACGGTCCGAAAGAGGACCAAATAGTAAGGTAAATACCCCAAAGGACAACATATATGCGGTTACAGATATTGCAGCTGTTGAGACAGTTAAGTCTAAATCTTTTGCGATGTTGATAATTAATGGAGCAGCAGCATAATTATCGCCATTAGCGAGAAATGCCATAAAACCTAGAATGAGTATTAGCTTGTTTTTGTAATTACTATTTTCCATTGCTTTATAAGTCTCTTTTAAATAAATAAGTATGCAAACGCATTAAATAAAAATCCAATGATCAGTATACCTGTTGTTACAATACCTGCAAAGGTCACAAGTAATCTTGTTTTTACTACTTTTTTAAGCATAATCATTGATGGTAATGAAAGTGCAGTAACTGCCATCATAAATGCAAGTGCAGTACCAATACCAACACCCTTAAGGACTAATGCCTCAGCGATTGGTAGCGTACCAAATATATCAGCATACATTGGAACACCTACAATTGTAGCTAGTGGCACTGAGTACCATTTATCTTGGCCTAGTACAGCACTAATTATTGATTCAGGAATCCAGTTATGAATAGCAGCACCAATACCAACACCAATAAGAATATAAAGCCAAACTTTTTTGATGATATCAAGAACTTGATCTCTAGAGAAGATTAAACGATCATGTGTTGAAAGCGCTTCTTGTTCCATCTCCATCACTTTGTTCTTATAAACAAATGGTTCAACATATTTTTCTAGTTTTAGCTTACTGATAATAGAACCACCAATGACTGCAAGAACTAAACCAACAAATACATAAGCAAGAGCAATTTTCCAATTGAAGATACTTGCAAGTAGTAATACAGAAGCAAGATCAACAAGAGGTGATGATATTAGGAATGAAAATGTAACACCAATTGGCAACCCGGCACTAGTGAATCCTATAAATAGTGGAATGGATGAACATGAGCAAAAAGGTGTTATTGTACCAAGTAGTGCACCAAGTATATTTGCTGTAATTCCATTGAATCTTCCAAGAATTTTTCTTGTTCTTTCTGGTGGAAAGAAACTTTGAATATAGGAAATAGTAAAGATTAGGAAAGATAATAATATAAATATTTTGACTACATCATAAATAAAGAAATGAATACTCCCTCCGAGTTGAGAAGTAGTATCAAGTCCAAATACATTTTCGACTAATTTCTGAACTGCATTTGACAACCAGTCCATTTTTAACAATTGGTTATTGAGCCATTTGAATATATCAACAATAAACATTATTTTAATTCCTTTCTATTCATAGATGTTTTTTAACAAGTTAAGTGAGCATTGATCAAGATAATCTGTTTTATTTATTAATCTTTTTTGATCTGATACTAGTTTAGGGTAATCTTCAAGGTTTTCAAGAATATACATTAATGTGTTATTAAGTATGCCGTTGGTATCTTTTACTTTATAAAAGACAAATTTTTCTCTTCTAATATCGGATACTAAATCTAAATCTCTAAGTTTTGAGAGCACTTTTGAGATCTTTGGTTGTGGTTCATCAAGAACGCCACAGATTTCACAAACACAAAGTTCTTCTTTACTTAAGAGAAGAATAACACGAAGTCTTGTTTCATCTGATAGTAATTTAAATATAGGTGTTAAGTTCATATGGGCCGCCTTTCACATGTCGTATGCACATATGGGAATGTGTGTATAATACTCCTGAATATTATTTTTGTCAAGAGTAAAGTTCCGATTTTATTTGAAGAGTTTACAAAGACTTAACTTTAAACAAATACAAACATATTGACAATTATCGATATATGAATTAGAATTTAAATCGAAGAATATCGATATGAGAGAAAGTGGTGGTAACATGAATGAATATAAAACGAACGCATTAGTTTTTAAAGCCTTTTGTGATGAAAGTAGATTACGTATCATTGAACAATTACAACACAGTGAAATGTGTGCTTGTAACTTATTAGAAGAATTACCTATTAGTCAGTCGACGTTGTCACATCATATGAAGATATTAATTGAAAGTGGTGTGGTTGAATCTAGAAAAGAAGGTAAATGGGTATATTATACTTTATCAAATGATGGTATTGAAAAAGCTACATTGTTACTTGAACAATTAACAGTATTAGATGAACATTATTCAATTAATTGTGCTTGTGAAGATTAGGGGGAAAGTGAATGAGAATAATTGTTATAGGTGCCGTTGCAGCAGGTACATCTGCAGCGGCTAAAGCAAGAAGGAATGATGATATGGCAGAGATTGTAATATATGAGCGAGATCAAGACATTTCATACTCAGGATGTGGTCTTCCTTATTATATAGGTAATAATATTGAGGATATATCAGAATTGACGCCAAGAGATCCAGCTTTTTTCAAAAAGAAATATAACATTGATGTAAAAATAAAACATGAAGTTTTATCTATTGATAAAGACCGTCAAATTATAAAAGTTGTTAATCTTGAGACTGATGAAGTTTTTGAAGATCATTACGATAAGCTGGTAATTGCGACAGGTGCTAAAGCTTTTGTACCATCTATTGCTGGTATAAACCATCGTCATGTATTTACACTTAGAAATGTACAAGACGCAATTAAAATTAAGACATTCATAAAAATGCAAAACCCAAAGAAGGCAATCATTGCAGGGACAGGTTTTATAGGATTTGAAGTTTTAGAGAATCTGATGGATTGGAAACTTGACGTAACAGTTGTAGAAATTGCTGACAAAATTACACCTAACCTTGATAAAGATATGGCAAAATATCTTGAAATACAATTAGTGAAAAAAGGAATTCGAATCCTTAAATCAAAAGGAATTAAAAGTATTAGTGAGCAAGATGTAGAACTAACAGATGGAAGTAATGAAAAAGCAGATCTTGTTATTTTGGCGACTGGTGTTAGACCAAACGTGGAATTAGCAAAGAGCATTGGACTTGACATAGGAGTGACAGGAGCTATTAAAGTTAACACTTCTATGCAAACGAGTGATACAAATATATATGCTTGCGGTGATTGTATTGAGACATATTCAACCATTACTGGTAAACCGGTGTATAGGCCCCTTGGTTCTACTGCAAATAAAACGGGTAGAATTGCTGGAGATACCATGACAGGTGGGACAATGTCTTATCAAGGTAATCTTAGTACTTCGATATTTAAGTTATTCGATTATACAATTGGTTCAACGGGCTTATCAGAAAAGGATACTTTAGAAGAAGGTTACGATATTGAAATAGTCCATAATATAAAACCTGACAAACCCATCTATTTTCATGGTGAAAATATGGTGATCAAAGCAATTGCGGATAGAGAATCAAAAAGAATACTAGGTGTTCAAATTGTAGGCGGTCAAGGTGTGGATAAGAGAATTGATGTGTTTGCAACATTAATTACTTATAAGGCAACTGTTGATGAATTATTCCATTTGGATTTAGCTTATGCGCCACCTTTTTCAACAACAAAAGATCCGGTACATTATACTGGGATGATCCTTGATAATGCAATCAATAAGAACCGTAAGATTATGACAGCAGAAGCGTTAAATCAATCAGATGAGGATATTCAAATAGTTGATGCTAGAACCATAAATGATTATGAGAAAAAAGGATGTGTAGCAGGTGCTGTAAATATGCCCCATGCAAGTCTTCGGGAAGAGATGAATAATCTTGACCCAAACAAGAAAACAGTCACCTATTGTAATAAAGGTGTGACTGGTAATGCAGCGCAGAATATTTTAATTAATCATGGTTTTAAAGATGTGTCGAATCTTTCAGGGGGACACACTTTTTATAAGACGACAAAACAAAAGACAATTATATTAAGGAGTAAATTATGAGTAAACAAAAATTAGAAGGCATTAGGTTTTTTGAGCAATATTTAACATTATGGGTAGCATTGTGTATGGTTTTAGGTGTTTTAATTGGGAAGTTTATACCTAGTATTCCAGAGTTTCTTGGAAAATTTGAATACGCTAATGTATCTATACCAATTGCAATATTAATATGGATTATGATCTATCCAATGATGATGAAAGTAGATTTTAAAAGTATTAAGTTTGTAGGGAAGAATCCTAAGGGACTTTTTGTGACATGGATTACAAACTGGTTGATTAAACCATTTACGATGTTTGGAATCGCATATTTCTTCTTTTATATTGTATTTAAAGCGTTTATTCCAGCTGATCTAGCAAAAGACTACTTGGCAGGAGCAATACTACTTGGTGCAGCACCTTGTACAGCAATGGTGTTTGTATGGAGTCATTTAACAAAAGGGAATGCAGCATATACGGTTGTTCAAGTGGCGACAAATGACTTGATTATTCTAGTTGCATTTACACCTATCGTGGCTTTTTTACTTGGCGTTAGTGGTGTTGCCATTCCATGGAATACTTTGATTTTATCAGTGGTATTATTTGTTGTCATTCCTCTTGTAGGTGGTGTGTTTACTAGAAGCACAATGATTAAGAATAAAGGAGAAAGTTATTTCAATAATACTTTTTTACCGAAATTTAATAACATTACAATTATAGGATTATTACTAACTCTAGTAATCATATTCTCATTCCAAGGAAAGGTTATTCTAGAGAACCCAGTACATATTGTTCTAATTGCGATTCCCTTAATTATACAAACAGTTCTAATATTTTCAATTGCATATGGGACAAGTAAAGCGTTGAAGTTACCTCATAGTATTGCAGCACCAGCAGGAATGATTGGCGCATCTAACTTCTTTGAACTTGCAGTTGCAGTTGCTATAGCATTATTTGGCACAGATAGTCCAGTTGCATTAGCAACAATTGTGGGTGTACTTGTTGAAGTACCTGTTATGCTTATGTTAGTGAAGTTTGCAAATAATACAACACATTGGTTTAAGGAAGCATAGAAGACGTCATAAATAAGCGAAGTTTGCGAAGGTGGTGGAGTGATGAGAATTGCAGTCATTAGCGATATCCATAGTAATCATTATGCATTAAAAAAAGTATTAGAAGATATCAAAAAACGAAGTATAGATACAATTATCTGTACTGGAGATTTAGTTGGATATTTACCTCTTTTGAACTTACTGTAATGAATCGTTGTTTTCTTGAAGCATTACCTGGTGATATAGGTATGAGCTTTGAGGGACTAAAATTACTTTTCGTACATGGAAGCCCAAGGTCAACAAGTGAATATATGTTTGAAGATATTAAATTATTGGAGGGGATAACTTCATCAACTAGTGCTGATGTTATTATTTCAGGGCATACACATTTGCCATACCATGTTAAAGTTGGTAGTAAGGACATTATCAATGCAGGTTCTGTTGGTAAGCCTAAACACGGAAATGCTAATAGTACTTATGTCATTATAGAAATATTAAATGGCATGATCAAAACTGAGATTCTTGAAGTCAGTTATGATGTAGATCAAATGGTTGAGGCTATACGTACCAATCCTTTTATTCATGATAATATTATTCAGCAATTAAGACCGAAATTCTAACATAGAATAAAACGTACCTGTCAAATGTTGGCAGATACATTTTTGTATTTCTGATATAATGTAAAGATAGATCACAGAGGAGTTGATAATATGTATAAAATAGGTGAATATGAGTATCGATGCTATAAGATATTATGAAAAGTTGGACTAATAAAACCACCAACAAGGTTAAATAAATATAGAGCTTATGATGAGAGTTATGTGAAACAACTTTTGGATATATCGGCTAATTGTCATGAGGAATATGGAATTGCAGAATGCTCAATTATTGAAGAATTAATAAATAATAGTTGACTCTTGACAAATACACCTTACACTAGGGTTTATAATGAACCTAGTGTAAGGACGTGAAGTTTATGTTAGATTATAAAGATAAGTATGATATCATTATTATCGGTGGAACCTGCTTAAATGTTGGTTGTGTGCCTACAAAAAGTTTGATTGGAGCCAGTCGAATAAAGATAATCAAAATATATTTATATATCATACAATGGCAGAAGCTATTAAATTGGTCGGAAAATCGTTTTCAAAAGATGTTAGCAAATTAAGTTGTTGTGCAGAATAGGAAGTGGTTTTGTGGAGAAATTAAAAAGAGGCTAGTAGCTTCACAAATAATTTGTTATTTGAAGTATAGAAAAGATGTGATATTAACTGGGAAAAGAAGGAGAATATAAATGGCATGTAAATGTTGTGAATCATCAAAAAATGAAGATGTAGTAGTTTGCCCTGTATGTAGAAAAGTTGGTGACAATGTATCAACTGAAACTGTAAAGAGCCTTGTAAATGAAGACATAGAATTGAAGGATACAAAATATCATATCTGTAAGGACCATAAATGTGAGGTTATATACTTTTCGAATAATCAAGTAATTGTTGATTCAGAGGTTAAGGTAGAAGTATGGTATAAAGAGAAATCTACACCAAAAGTACTATGTTATTGTTCAAATATAACAACATATGACATTGATAGTGCGTTTCAACAAAATAATGAATTGACATTCAATGATGTTATAAAAGATATGAAAAACGAAGGTGATAGTGATTGTCTTCATAATAACCCAACAGGTAAATGCTGTCATAAAGTTATTAGTCAGTATATAGAAAATTTAAAACAAGTTATCATCAGGGACGGTTCTTATTGATTCGCAGTCACGAGTGTGTTAAGCTTCAAAGGAGGTGATAATATGCCAAGAGCAGCTAGAGTAGTTAGCAATACAGACTACTACC
>JAOZKH010000022.1:0-1918 GCA_029935405.1 Vallitaleaceae bacterium
GCACACAGGAGGTTCCACTTAGTGCTGCT
Source organism: Vallitaleaceae bacterium (assembly GCA_029935405.1). Taxonomy (GTDB): domain Bacteria; phylum Bacillota; class Clostridia; order Lachnospirales; family Vallitaleaceae; genus UBA1351. The sequence goes on from JAOZKH010000022.1 coordinate 30, forward strand.
TCCGTCAAGACCTGACACGGTTCGCAGATTCCTATTGCGTAAGACCCAGCCTTCAACATTACTTTTACAAGGCAGCTCTACAAAATGAAAGTCTCAGTTTGGCATGACCCCTGCTGTAGCGGATTGCAGGTTCAGGGCACCGCTAACTCCCCGGTTGCACGGAAACTTTATAACATATTTAATTGACTGTGCTTTAATATCCACAGCTAACATAGTATATTACTTTTTAAGATAGATGTCAATTACTTCTTTAACTCTGGAAGCATTAAAATATAAGCCGTGCTCCTTCCACCGCCTACTTTAATAATAAAATCTTCTTTTAGTAATTTAGATAATGCCTTTTCAATTGTTGTCACACTGATATCAGGACATAACTTAGAAATATCTGATTTGCTGATCTTACCAATCTTTGTCTCAAAAACATGCCTAACACGTTCAGACTTTGTTAATCCTTGGTTTCTCAAAGTATCTACTCTAGATGAGAATTCCCTATAAGCAGCCAGTAATACACCCAGATAGTACTTAATAAAAGCTTTATAATCATTTGTATTATCATGCCACCCTGTTGAACTCAATTGTAATGTCTCATAGTAACTATCCTTTGTTTTTTCAATTAACATTTCAATACTAATATATTTTCCAACTATATACCTGTTTTGATATAAAAGAAGCAATGTTAATAGTCTGCTCATTCTACCATTTCCGTCATTAAATGGATGAACACACAGAAAGTCAAGTATGAACACAGGAATCAATAACAATGGATCAATCTTTTCTTTACTAATACTTCCAACAAATTGATTGCACATTAACTTCATTGTATCTTTTGTTAAATACGCTGGTACTGGTACAAATCGAACTTTTTTTTCTCCAAATTCATTTTTTTCTTCTATAATATTGTCTACATTTTTAAAACTACCACCTACTGTCCCTGAATTATACATATATAAATCTCTATGTAGCTGCAGAATTATATTAGATTTTGGTACAATATAATCATAATTTTCATGAATTGTATTTAAGACTTCTCTATATCCTGCAATCTCTTCTTCATTTCTATTTATAGGTTCAATTTTCTCTTCTACTAATTTATCCAATCTTTTGTCGCTAGTGTAAATCCCTTCAATTCTATTGGATGCACCTGTGCTTTGTATTTTTGCCACTCTAACCATAGCTTCTAAGACATCAGTATATGATTCCATATATAATTCTTGTTTCCCACGATATTCATGAAGCTCTGTTAATAATCTTACGACTTCCATATCATACAGCTTTTCATCCATGTTATCATAATCAAATGCTCTCATTCTGCACCTCTTTTCTGTAATATGCATAAATTATACCATATAACATGCAGATTAGTAAATTGATATGCAGATTAATTATTCTTTTTAGCTGCCCTTAGTTCACGAAAAAAATCCTGTAACATGGTTTTACATTCTGTTTCTAATACACCTGTTGTAACTTCTACTTGATGATTAAATCCTGGCTCATGTAACAAGTCAAGAACTGATCCTGCGCAGCCAGCTTTTGGATTCATTGTTCCAATAATCACTTTAGGAATTCTTGCCTGCACAATTGCACCTGCGCACATAGGACAAGGTTCTAATGTAACATACATTTTAGTTTCTTCAAGTCTCCAATCACCAATAACTTTCATTGCTTCTTTCATTGCTATAACTTCAGCGTGAGCAAATGTAGACTTATCTGTATTTCTACGATTATATCCAGTACCGATTATTCTATCTTCAAAAACAACAACCGCTCCTATAGGTACTTCATTAAGTTCATAAGCTTTCATCGCTTCTTCTAATGCAATTTTCATGTATTCTACATCTTCTATATCTTCTATATCTTCTATATCTTCTATATCTTCTATATCTTCTATA
>JAOZKH010000022.1:2018-7057 GCA_029935405.1 Vallitaleaceae bacterium
TCTATATCTTCTATATCTTCTATATCTTCTATATCTTCTATATCTTCTATATCTTCTATATCTTTAATATTTTCTGACATTCTTCTCATTTCTACCACATATCGTAGTTTTTTCCAAAACTTGCCTTATCATGCTTTCTTTAAAATCCCGTGAAGTTTATACTCATAATTTCTATATACAATTGCATTTCCAATTTTCTGATCAAGTAGTAGTTTCTTGAATTCATTTAATTCTTCTTTAGTCTCTTCAGTTGAATCAATTTCAACTGTGAATATTTCTCCAGATTTAAGATCTCTTAGTTGAACTCTATCCCCATACCAACAAGCTTCATCTTGATCTCTTTCAACGAGGTGAAATTCAGTAGTTTGAATCGGCGGATTATCTATATCGATTTCCATATGATAATTTTGATTAAGATGTTCGCCAATAGTTCGAATAACTTGATCAGGATTCTTCCACCAGTCATATGACCAAACTCTAATAACATCCCATCCTCTAGCATTATAAAAACGACTTCGATAAATATCTCTTTCTAAGGTGGTCTGATCATTCGTATACAATACAGAATCACATTCAATTCCAAGGACAAATGCCTTGTGCTTATCATCCCATACAGCAATATCTAGTTTGTACTTGCCCGAACCGATATTTGTTTCAATTAAATAACCCAGTTCTTTTAACTTATTACTTAATTCTTCCACAAATTCATCATCGCTATTTAATACAATATCTTGTGCTTTTGATAGTTGTTCTAATAGATGTTGTTGTTGCTCAGTTTTCTTCTCAGAGACAACTTTAGCATACTGAAGATACTTTTTAAACAATTTAGCTCCGTTGTTTTTAGTTTTACTAACGAATAGTTCTTCAGGTTCTATAGAAGTTACAAGATAACTTTTTTTCTTAGCTCTTGAAATAGCTACATTTAATCTATTTTCTCCTCCATCTTGTGATAAAGAACCAAAGTTTACACTAATTTTCCCTTGCTTATTATGAGCATACCCAACAGAAAAAATAATAATATCTCTTTCATCACCTTGTACATTTTCTATGTTTTTAACAAAAATAGAAATGTCTTCATCCTTTTTCTTACGAACAAGTTCTTCAAGATATAAGTTTTTGAACGTTTCATCTATTTGACACCTTGCATCTAATAAGTCTTCAATTAAATCTTTTTGATTAATATTAAATGTAATGATTCCTATGGTTTCATTATCATTACGATTCTTTAATAGATAGTCTACTAATTCAACAATACGATTAGCCTCTTCACTATTTCTTCGATTTTCCCACTTTCCGCTCACTTTAATTCTCTCTATAGGCGCAGTTCCATCATAATGAAATTTGACTCTATTAGGAGCAACATTTAATCTACCGCTGTAAAAAGCATGATTTGAAAACTGAATAAGTTCTGAGTATCTTGAGCGATAATGATAATTAAGGTGAACCTGATCATAGTTAACCTTAGCAAGGTCAAGTAAACTTTCTTCTTCAAGAGCAGCTGCCGTTTCAATATCTAAAAATTCCTCTTCGTCCTCTTCCTCATCAACTCTTGCCATAAATGCTGATGTAGGCCTTAATTGTTTATCATCTCCAGCCACAACCACTTTCGTTCCACGATAAATTGTTGGAATGGCATTTTCAACAAACATTTGTGATGCTTCATCAAATATTACAAGATCAAATAAATCCGCTTGTAAAGGCAACACATCCGAAACTGTTTCTGGACTCATTAACCAACATGGGTACAAATTAAATATCATTGCTGAAAACTCGTATATAATATTTCTTATTGGCCATAAGCGCCTTTTTTTATCAGCTTGACGTTTTAACTCTTTATAAGTAGCTTCGCCTTCAAACAGTTGCATTTTGTCATTCCAATAGCTTTTAACAATATTGGCTGTTAATGCCTCATTAGCTTTAGACAATTCATTAACCTTTTCTGTGATTTGATTAAATCTATTAAAATACAAATAAAACTCATTAAAATCTTCTGTTTTTTCGATTAAGAAAATATGCTCTAGAATAATAAATTCAAGCAAATTATCAAGCATAATGCCCATATCGTCTTTGTTACTTGCGTGTGTAAATCCGTAATCTAACAACATAATATCAATGACATCAAGCGCATGAATACTAACAAGAAGTTCATTGTAGTATTCTTGATTTGCAAGACTTAAATTGATACCCTCTAAAGTAAAAAGAAGTTTTGAGTTGTTTTTAACTTCCTTCACTATACGTTTTATGCCATCACTTGTCATAAATTCTAGTATACTTCCTAGTTTTATATAAAGCTCGTTATATTGTTGTCCACATTCAATAAATAGTTTTTTGAATTTATTTTCTTCTTCTTTAAATTTAGCAATCTTAGCTTTGCGTTCTCTACCTTTAAAAGCATAATTCGCTGCTTTTAGTACATTCCACCAACTGATTTTTTCTTTATCAATTAGCTCGTGATTCATTTCTAGGTTATATGCAATTCCATAATCTGCTAATTCATTATCACTTAAACTCAAACGATTAGGTATATAATATTTAGAAATACAACTTACTATAGTTTGATCTAAATTAATCATTTTTTTATTCATATCTTCAATTATTCTACATGTATCGTTTACTCCTTCTTTTTCCATAAATGTTAGTTTATGGCTAAAAGTTGGAAGATAGTTGTATCGCTTAATCAATTCAGCATATTTAAAATAAATATCAACAATAAAAGCTTGTTTATTTAGCTTTTCAAATGAATCATCAAGAATATTGTAATCATACTTCATAAAAGGGTTATCTTCCCTAAACTTACGATAATAAGCATATCTTAAATCATCTGCACTAAATATTCCTTCAGTTTTTGTATACATTTGCTGCAAATTAATTCCAAAAGAACGTTCCTTAGTCAGTTCCTGCTCAATATGTTTAAGCTCATCTAACATTTTATCAACTTTAATGGCATTTCCTTCAAAGTTTAGTTTAACATCAGAGCTAATATATTCAAATCCATCTTCTAACTGTTTACGTAGTTTATCATAAAACTTTTTCTTATCTTTATTAGCATCATGGATTAACATCATTTTGGATTGAATAGGCGATAATCTATTATACAACACGTCAAGTGCTGCTCTTTTTTGAGATACCATTAGAATTTTCTTGCCTTTACTAAGAGCATCCGAAATCATATTCCCTATGGTCTGCGATTTCCCCGTTCCTGGAGGTCCATATATAACTAATTGATTAGTTTTTGTAAGCGCTTTAATAGCCGTTTCTTGACTAAAATCAATAGGTGCAATTGTATATAAATCTTTTCTCGCTAAAAAAGTTTTACTAAAATCTCGTTCACTTGGTAAAGTATTTATACTTACATTAGTAAGTAGCTCTTTAAGGCTTTCATTATAATCTTCTTTAGATTCAAGTAATTCATAGTCTGTATAAATAGAATTACTAATCGGAAATTGTCCCACAACAACATATGGTTTTATCTTTAATTCTCCATATTTATAATTAGGAACTGTAGCATTTGTATAGGCTTTTAATTTATCATAATCAAACTCATTTTTACTACATGTCATGCCCATTTCATCTAATTCTTTAGTAATATAATCAATAAGATTTTCTCTGTTTAATTCACTAAAATCAGGTGTATCATATTCTTTGATAGTACTGTTCTGACATTTAGCCGCAGCAAACAAAAACACTTTGTTAACCATAGGGTCTCTTGAAGGATTATTCTTTATGAACCATTTATTATTCTTTACTTCAATTTCTACCGGAAATAAATAGAAAGGTGCACGTACAAAACTACCATCTTTAAATCTTCCTTCAACAAAAGGATATCCTATATATAGTTCATGTTTTCCTGTTTCTTTCTCAATTGCTAAAGTTTCACGATAAAGATAATTCATATGGTTAGATAGCGTTAATAACTCCTCATAATTATTTTCAATACGCTTTGTTTCTTCATTTTGAAGGATTCTATATTTATCTTCGATTTCATTTCGTCTGTTAATAATAGTTGACTTATCACTCGTTGACAAAGATTCTTGTTTTTTAAGAACATTATCAAGAGATGCAATTTCTTCTAATCTATCAGTTTTAAGCTGCTTATTCATTGTACTTTGCATTTTCGTTCTTATATTAAAAGGGTCACTAATAACAAGAGTTTTCTTCTTCTCATCAAGTAATAGACTTGATATTAACTCATCAAGATTTAAATCCTGTATGGAATATGCTTTTACAATGTCAAAAGATCTTTTCTTATAAATTTTTCTAAGTACTAAACTTCGATTTCTACCACTAATATTTACTAGCCTATCTTTATAAGTTGATAACACAGATTGCATTTTACACCTCACTATAATATGAATTAATTTATTCGCTATTAAATAAATTATAGCATATACACATACAATCTGATACAATTAGAAGTAACTTTATTATTTATGGAGATAAATATGAAAAAATTAGTACTTGAAACAGATAGATTAATAATAAAAACTTTACCAGCTTCATATGCCGTCAAAGTTTTACAGTTCTATGAAGACAACAAAGATTTTCTTGAGCCTTTCGAACCTGAAAGACAACCTTACTTTTATACTAAACATCACCAGAAACAATTGTTAAGATGGGATCAAGAAGGATTTCATAGACTAACGTCGATTCGACTATGGATATTTGCTAAAGACAATCCTGACATACCTATTGGTACGATTTCCATATCTAGTATAGTTCGTGGTGTTTTTCAATCTTGCTTTATTGGTTATAAAATTTCTGAAGATCAATCTGCAAAAGGATATATGACAGAAGCATTATTCAAAGTTATTGAATATATATTCGCAGAATTAAAACTTCATAGAATTGAAGCAAATATAATGCCTAAGAATATTGCATCACTTAATCTTGTTAAAAAATTTGGATTTAGAAATGAAGGTTTAGCTATAAAATACTTAAAAATCAGAGGAATTTGGGAAGATCATATTCACATGGTAATTCTTAACGAATAAAACCTTGAAACTCACAGTAAATTCACTTCAAACTCACTGTGAATTTAC
>JAOZKH010000022.1:7157-30527 GCA_029935405.1 Vallitaleaceae bacterium
CGAATAAAACCTTGAAACTCACAGTAAATTCACTTCAAACTCACTGTGAATTTACGATATTTTATAAATGTTAACACTTTGTTCACATTTAAGTCATGTTCATGTCACATTTGTAGGTTATTATCACTATGTAGGAAACATTTATTTCTTACGTATTAAATACTCTCCCCCTCATCCTTTACAATAGCACCGTGAATGATCCGGTGCTCTTTTTTTGTCTTTTTTTATGATTTAACCATTTACTATTCTATTTTAGTTTTCACCACCCCCCCTTCACCTGATGAAGAGTCCTTTCCACTCACTGGTGTAAATTCCAAAATATGTTTACGATATTTAAGGGGTACAAAACTTTGTTGCAACTTAAGATTCTTACGACCGCTAATACCAATATGTTCAAAGTATCCTCTCCATAGTTTCTGTAATAAAGCTTCATTATCTGAAATATCTTTATCGTTAAATTTATTTAATTCATGATTGTTATCAATATCATAAATTAGCCATTTTCCTTCATAGGCTACAACCGCCTTTTTTCTCTTAATATCATGAATAATAATCTGTTCGTTTAAATATCTATCTGCAAAATGTTCAGCAATTAGCGGTAATATATCATTGTCAGGTTCAAATGCAGAATACAAAAACGGAGGTTTTTCTACAAACCTTAATAGTCCTTCAAATCTTAGGACTTCAAATCCTACTCGTTTGCTCATCTTTCTTATATTAATAACATATGGTTCACTAAATAATCTATCCATTGTTGCACCCATTTTAAACCCATGAATTACATATGCCAAGATATAACAGTCTTTGTTAACTTCATTCGACAAAAAACTACGATACATATCCATATAACCTATTAAAGTAAACTTATCTCTAATTGCTTTTTCTACCTTAACTGCTTTATCTTCATTAACTTTTATAAATTTGGTTTCATCAATTATTGATCCTAGAAAATTTTCTTCACTAAAAATTTCCGCAACCTTTTCAACATAATAATGTTCATATATACAAGTTAATAATCCATAAAACGTTCCATCATATAAATAAATCATAATCAAACCACCTCCGACAATGTCATCTGATGATATGGACTCCCATCAAATAGTCTAGCCTTAATATATTCAGGTGTAAATGTTTTATCTCCATAATATTTACCATTACATGTGACAAAAAATCTTGCTCTCTTAATAACAACGCCTATTTTTTTTAGACTGTCATAATCAATTAGCTTTAGATTTCTCTGATTAATAATTCTTCTTGCACTTGTAATGCCTATCCCTGGAATTCTTAAAAGTTGATTATAAGATACTTTGTTAATCTCCATTGGAAAATCTTCCATATTACGAAGAGCCCATATCATCTTAGGGTCAAAATCAAGATCTAAATTCAAATCTGAATCTGTAAGGATTTCATTGGCACTAAACTTGTAAAATCTTAACAACCAGTCTGCTTGATAAAGCCTATGTTCTCTAAGTAATGGTGGTTCAGTCTGTACTGATGGCAATAATTCCCCACTATTAACTGGCATATATGCAGAATAATATACTCTTTTTAGTTTAAATGAATTATACAAATCTTCACTTCTAAATAAAATCGCTCTATCTGTTTCCCTTGTTGCTCCAACAATCATTTGAGTTGATTGTCCTGCTGGAACAAATGACGGTGCATGACTAAAGTATCCCTTGTTTTCCTTAGCATGAATAATTTCATTCTTAATATCATTCATTGGAAGAAGTAATTTTTTTAAAGGCTTTTGAGGTGCGAGTAACTTAAGTCCTTCTTCTGTTGCTAGTTCCATATTTACACTCATTCTATCCGCCAAATAACCCGCTTCCCTAATCAACAATGGATCAGCCCCTGGTATAGCCTTAACATGAATATATCCGGAAAAATAATATACATTTCGCATTAGTTGTAGCACTTTAACAATTTTTTCCATTGTACTGTTAGGATTATCCTCTACTGCAGAACTGAGAAAAAGTCCTTCAATATAGTTACGTCTATAAAATTCAATAGTAAGTTTCGCCACTTCTTCAGGTGTAAAACTTGCTCGTTTTATATCATTAGATTGACGATTAATACAGTACACACAGTCATAAACACAGTTGTTTGTCATTAAAACCTTTAATAGACTTACACATCTACCATCAGACGCCCATGTATGACAAATTCCCATGGCAGCCGAATTTCCAATTCCTCCCTGATTCTTTCTATTAACACCGCTTGATGCACAAGAAACATCATACTTAGCCGCATCAGCAAGTATAGTTAGTTTTTCAAAAGTTTCGTTGCTTAACATTGTAACACCTTCTTTACTCTCATGATATATTATAAAATTAGCTTCAGTAATTTTGTTCATTACTTAATTACTTATACAAACATTATAGCAAAAAGAACATACGTTTGCAAACATATGTTCTTTTTGCTATGGTTTTACTATTATATGGTTAAGCAATTTTATTTAATGACGAGGATTTTATATGATATTTCACTTTGCAATAGTTTTAAGACTCAGATCGTATTTTCTTAATAAATGGCTCTGCAGTTACAAAAAGACTATATCCTGTAGCTGCAAGATTCAATGTTTTAATTAAAATATTTTGAATCTTAACCGCTAATGTATATCTTTTTCGTGTCTTATTGACTATCCTAATTACTTTTCTAAAGAAATTATATATTCGAATAATAAATTTAATCATTTTACCACCTACTACCATTTCTCAAATTACTGATACAAATACTGTTTCTATATATTAACATACTATATTTAATAGCATCCTATCAATAATAACTAAGTTAGATAAGTTCTAGAATTCTCTCAATCATTTTACACGAATTAAGTGCAGCCATTTTTGTAAATTCTTCAAAATTTGTTTTTGCTGAGCCATCTGACTTATCAGAAATCGAACGAATAATTACAAAAGGTACTTTGTTTAAATAACAAACATGAGCAATTGCTGCACCTTCCATCTCAGTACAAAATCCATTAAAGTCTCTTACGATTTCTTTCTTTCGTTTTGGATCTGCGATAAATTGATCACTTGTAACAATACGTTCAGTATACACTCCTATATTTGAACTTAGCACGTTACTTGCTTCCTCTGCAATCTTAATCAAATGATCATCAGCTTTAAAAACACTTGTTTTCATTCTAGGTATTTCTCCGATTTTATACCCAAAAGAACTAACATCAAAATCATGTTGTATTGCATCACTTGATATAACCACGTCGCCTATTTCAAGTTTTGCTGAAACTGCACCAGCAACTCCTGTATTTAGAATTGTATTAACATAAAATACGTCAATTAATATCTGTGTACAAACCGCTGCATTAACTTTACCAATCCCTGCTTGAACAACAACAACCTTTTTTTTATTAAGTGTACCTATAAAAAAATCTAAAGAAGCTACACTTCTAACTTCTTGTATTTCCATTTTATCCTTAAGAGTTAATACTTCTTCTTCCATTGCTCCAATGATACCTATTAAATTCATAGAAACCTCCTAATAGCTTTCTTCCGTAAATAATACACATCTCTATTGTACCAAATCGGAGGTGCGATAGCTAGTAATTTTTCAATTCCATAAATTCTCTTCTAACAATGAACTTAGTTTTTTGTACTTAGCATAACCGTTTTTGTAGCACTGAATCCTATCAGGATTTGGTTCGTGTACTCTTTGTATTTTCACACATTTCGAAACAGCATCTTCAAAACTCGAGTATAAGCCGACTCCTACACCTGCGAGAATCGCAGCTCCTAAAGTAGTTGCATGATCTGAATAAGGAACTTCAATTCTACGATTAGTAATATCTGCTTTGATTTGCGTCCACACGTGAGAATTGCTGCTGCCGCCAACACTTTTTAGTGTTCCTACTGATGCTCCTACCTCAAATGCAGTTTCAAGATTGTGCATCAACGAATAAGCAACCCCTTCCATTGTAGCACGGATCATTTGATTTTTGCCTTTATCAAATCCTAAACCATAGTATACTCCTGTGGCCTTAGCATTCCATAACGGAGAGCGTTCACCTTTCATGTATGGCAAAAATATAACGCCATCACTTCCAGGATTTACCTCATCTGCTTTTTCGCTCATTATAACAAAGGAATTACATCCTCTCTCAAAAGCTTCTTGTTTCTCATCAGTTCCAAATTCTTTGTTAAACCAATTTAAAGTTCCGCCTCCACCAGTAGTTCCACCTTGTAATAACCACATATTAGGAATAACATGTTTACCTAGAATAAGTTTTTTATGAATTATTGGTTTATCTAGTGCAATACTCATGCCTCCTGCTTGTCCACCTTGTTCTTGAGTTTGTCCTTCTTTAATAACTCCTGCTCCAAGTGTACAACATGCCGCATCAAGCCCACCAGCAACAACCGGTGTTCCTTCAATTAATCCGGTAAGGCTAGCAACTTCACTGGTTATTTTACCTACAACATCATGTGAGTTATATATAGGTGCAACAAGGTCTAGGGATAACCCAAGTTTATTAGCCATTGCTTCACTATAGACATTATTAGTCATATCATAAAAATGAAAGCCGTAACCTTGTGAATGATCTTGAGATATTTCGCCTGTTAATCTGTAAACAATAAAGCTATTACTTTGTAAAAACTTGTATGTCTTATTGTAAACTTCAGGTTTATTGTTTTTAAGCCACAACATTTTTGGTGTGATATAACAAGCGTCTACAGGATTACCGCTTAATTCGATAAGCTCTTTTTCACCTACTGTGTCTTTCATCCACTGGGCTTCTTTTATCCCTCTTCTATCTAACCATATCATCGTTGGATATAGAACATTACCTTTTTTGTCAATTGGTATACATGCCCATGATATACCATCAACACCAATACCTTTGATATTTGAGGGATTAATATTCCTATCATCAAGCATTTCTTTAATACCTTCAACAATTACTTGCCACCAAATATCGCAGTTTTGTTCAACATAACCTTCTTTAGGATAATATGTTTCATATGTTTTTGTAACATCTGCTACAACTTGACCGTCTAAGTCAAAAATTGTCATTTTACATCCTGACGTACCTTGATCAATTGCTAATAATAATTTATTCATCATAATCACACCTTTTTGTAATAATCACCTTTTTCTTAAATTCATTTACAGTCTTTAGTTCAACAAAGCCGGTCTGCTCATATTGAGTGTTTGCACTCCCACAGGCTGTTGCTAAAACTACTGCTTCTTTTATAGATAATCCACTATCAATTCCTGATGCTAATCCTGCAATAAATGAATCGCCTGATCCAACAGTATTAACTGTGTCTATTGTCGGAAAACTTACTTTATATACACCATCTATAAGTCCTACAAGAGAACCATCTTTTCCAAGACTTATTATCGGTAGCTGGATTCCATTGTTTTTAAAAAATATAATTGCCTTCACCATATCATCAATTGAATCAACTCTGCTTTTGTAAACCGATTTGATTTCATCTTCATTAGGTTTTATTGCAAATGGTTTTCCTCGCATTCCATTAATGAATGAATCACCACTAGAATCAAGTAGAACTGGGATTTCTTTCTCATGACATATACTAATTAGTTCCTTGTAAAAATCAGGTGTTAGACTCTTTGGTAAGCTCCCACTTAATGTAACAACCGAAATATCAGTGAGCATATCTTCAAACTGACTAAGAAATTTTGTTGATTGCTCTGTTGTTATGGTAGGACCTTCTTCTAAAACTTCTGTACAAGTTTTTGTTGATGTATCCGTTACATTAATACAAATTCTCGTTTCATCACTAATCTCAACAAATCTGTCTATCAAACCAAGTTCTACAATCTTTTTTCTAATGTATTGTCCGTTTCCACCACCTAAAAACCCGGTAACTGCCACGTCACGACCTACTTGCTTAGCTACTCTAGCAACATTTAAACCTTTACCTCCTGCAGAGGCAATCATTTTAACAGGCCTATGTACTTCATTTATTTTGTAACTATTAACTAAGTAAATTTTGTCAATGGCTGGATTCATTGTTACTGCTAAAATCATATGACACCTACTTCCTAAATTCAGCTGCAAACCCTACAGTATTGCAAAGTCGAATTTTATTCTTAACAACTTCTCTAACCGCATCTCTTGCAGCTCCCATATAGTTTCTAGGATCATTTTCTTCAGGGTTTTTAATAACCTCTCTAATAGCTGCTACCATAGGATTTTTAAGTTCTGTTGCAATATTTATTTTGGCCATACCAAGTTTAATTGCCTTTTTAACACTTTCATCAGGAACACCTGATGCGCCATGAAGCACTAAAGGTACATCAACTAATGATTCGATTTCAATTATTCTTTCAAAGTCAAGTTTTGGCTCACCTTTATACATTCCGTGAGCAGTACCTATGGCTACTGCAAGTGTATCAATTCCTGTATCATCTACAAACTTTTTTGCTTCATCTGGTACTGTAAAGGATGCATCAGCTTCATTAATAAACATATCATCTTCAACCCCACCGATTTTACCGATTTCGCCTTCAACCTGTACTCCTACTGCATGAGCCATTTTAACTACGCTTTTTACAAGTGCAACATTTTCATCATATTCATACTGTGCACCATCAATCATTACAGATGTATAACCGTTTTTTATACAACTTACAATCGTATCAAATGATGGACAATGATCCATGTGCAATGCAATTGGAATATTGTACTTTTTACTTGCTTCTTTGACAATTGCTGCGATGTATTCAATTCCTGCGTGTTTAAGCGTTCCTGGTGTTGATTGAATAATTACAGGTGAATCAAGTTCTGCTGCACCTTCTACAACTGCTTGAATTGTTTCTAAATTATGAATATTGAAAGCTGGAATTGCTTTCTTTTCTTGACTTGCTTTTCTAATAAGCTCTAAAGAACTAACTAATGGCATAATATCCCTCCTATTTAAACGGTTATCTAAACGGTCATTATTATTTTTCCTGATACTTTTCTTTGTTCTATAAGTTCAAACGCCTCTGCTATTTCATCAAGAGGCACAACTTTTCCAATAAGTTTTTCAACCTCAATATCACCATTACCTAAGTAATGCGCTCCAAGCGTCCATTCTTTACCTGGAAACGGAGCTGAATAACTCATCCATGAACCTCTTACTAGAAGTTCCTTTCTATTAATATATTCAAAATCCTTTGGCGTGATGGTAAATTCAGTATGTGGCGTTCCAATAAACATAACACTTCCGTTATTGCCTGCTATTTCTAGACAAAGTAATTCTGTTTCCGGTACTCCTGCTGTTTCTAGAACCATTTCAAAACCTCTATTGTTAGTTAACATTTTAACTCTTTTTGAAACGTCTTCTTTTAGGGTATTAATAGTATATGTTGCTCCTAATTCCTTAGCGATATTAAGTTTTTTATCATCAATATCAAAAACTGTTATTTCTTTAGCTCCCATAATTTTTGCACATTGAAGCGTTAATAATCCAATAGTTCCCATACCTGTTATCGCTACGCTAGTCATAGGTTTAAAATCCATAAGTAAAAGTCCATGAAGCGCAACTGTTGTTGGTTCTAAAAACGCGCCTTGTATAAAACTTATTTCATCAGGAAGTTTTACCACATTTGTTCCTGGAGCTTTAGTATATTCTGCCCAAGCACCGAATTCTCTTGAGCCGATAAAACTATAATTCTTACAAAGTGCATGATTCCCACTTAGGCAATCTTCACATTCATGACATGGTTTTAGTGGTGCACATGAAACCTTATCTCCTAAACTTACATGACTTATATTTTCTCCAATTTCATCAACAATACCTGAAAACTCATGCCCAAATACATTAGGATAGTAGTGTGATGCATTTCCTAAAACTCTTGGTATATCAGAACCGCATACGCCAGTTGCCTTAACTTTGATTAGTACTTCATTATTGTTTATTGTAGGTTTTTTTATTTCTTCTATTCTAATATCTTTAATTCCGTGCAATACTGCAGCTTTCATTATCTTTACCCCCATTAAGAAAAATATTCATTTTGATTACATAAAATACTATGGTTAAATAGTCAAAACTAAGTTTCTCTAATTCTACTACTTAGCAATAACTCCATCTACATCCCATAAATCTTTCCAATCATTAGCGCCTTCCCATAGAAAAACTTGACCTTTTATCAAACGACAATCTTTGTTTATCTTGCTAAGATCTTCCATTTCATCATCTGTTAACGGATCAATCATTGAAGATAATAAGTTACCACGGTATTCATTTTCTTTTACAGAAAAAGGAATTGGAATTTGTCCTCTTTGAGCTGCCCATTTTACACAAATCACTGCAGGATGTACGCCTAATCTTTTTGCTGCTGTTATGACAACAGGATCTTCAATATCGACTGTATCATTTTCTGTTTTGTCACGGTCAGGTCTTGTTGGTGAACCTATAGGACAAAAACCGATTGGTTGAATATTTTTATTAATACAATAATCATAAAATGCCTGTTGTTGAAAATGAGGATGTAGCTCCATTTCGTTAATCGCAGGCTTGATTCTCATGTCGTCCCATACTTCATCAAACTTTGCAATTGTCATATTAGATGTACCTATGTTCTTAACAAGTCCCATATCAACAAGTTGCTCTAATTGTCTCCAAGTACTAAGAAATTCATCTTTGCGAAATGCTTTTGCATCAGGATTTCTTGAATCACCATCGCAACCTGGCGCGTGGTAGTTAGGATATGGCCAATGAATTAAATATAAATCCAAATAATCAAGCTTTAAATCTCTTAATGATGTTGCACAAGATACAAGCACATCACCTTCACCATGCATATCATTCCAAACCTTTGATGTTATCCACAACTCTTCACGAGGTACACCACCCTTTATTGCAATATCTAATACTTCACCGATTTCCGGTTCATTTTCATACACAGAAGCACAGTCTATATGTCTATATCCATTAGAAATTGCACCAAGCACGGCATCAGCAATCTGTTCTTTCGTGAAGCGATCCGACCCAAATGTTCCTAGACCAACTGCAGGAATTTCATCTCCAGTATAAAGCTTTTTCTTAGGCACCTTATTTGGGTCGATAGTATTCTTAGCCAATTTAAAATTATTTCTCAAATCATTCATTGTTTTCTCCTTTTTCTTGTTTTTGAGTTTTTGAGTTTTGAGTTTTGAGTTTTTGTTCTAAACATTTTGCTTTTAATACTCGCATATGCGCTAAACGTTTAGCTTTATTTGAAAAAGATAAAATATATCCTTTGGATATACCTTTCTTTAGGTTCCCGTACTGTTTTCCACTAACTAGTTCACTAACTTTTGAACTGATTCTTTGATATGTACTTTGGTTTTCAATCTATGTACCGCAGGAAAACTGGCATAATCACCTTTCAATCTTTTAAGTAGTAACTTAGCTGCTGTTTCTCCAATTTCTTTCATCGGTTGTTCTACTATTGACAATGGTGGCCGCACTACCTTTGCCATTTGAATATTATCAAATCCAATTATTGACAGTTCACTAGGTACAACAATGTTTAAGTCATTTATCGCCATAATCGCACCAATTGTCATCTCGTAATTAGTAACTAATAAGGCAGTAGGTGGGTTCTCCATCTTTTTTAACGCTTCCAAACCATTATAGCCACTTTCAACAGTATACCTTCCATTAAACATAAGTTTCTCATCTATATCTAGATTGTAATCTTGATGTACTCTAATATAACCTTTTCTTCTTTCATCTGCAGTATATGTATTTTTCGGACCACATATAATACCAATTCGTTTATGTTTTTTGATTATCAATTCTTCCACTGCTTGATATGAAGCGTTTAAATTATCTGCTACAACAACATCAAGATCAACACCTTTTATCATTCTGTCTAGCAAGATAACCGGTATTTCCTTACCACTCAACGACTTAATATATTCTAGATCACCACCGTAACTGACCATTATAATTCCATCAACATTTTTACTTACTAAAAATTCAAGTTTTTTTTGTTCTAAGTCAACATTTTCTTTAAAATCACAAATAATCGTACCATAACCACTATCTTGAAGAATATCTTCTATTATTGAAACTATAGTTGTAAAAAATATATTCTCAAGAGATGGAATCAATATACCAATTGTCATAGTTTTGTTAGTCTTTAAGCCTCTTGCCATATCATTTCTCTTATATTCAAGTTTTTCAATTGCATTTTTAATAAGTTCTCTGTTTTGTTCTAATACATTGCCACCATTAATATACTTAGAAATTGTTGCAATTGATAACCCGGTATACTTAGCTACATCTTTGATCGTTGACATAATATCCCTCCAGCGCGAAACGTTTAGCTCTATAATGACAGTATAACAGATTTTTAACAAAATGCAATAAGTAAATCCTGACTAGTAAAACAAAGTACTATTTTCGATTTTGTTACCATTTGACAACACCTGTAATTAGTGATAATCTATCAAGGAAATACCACTTTAATCTAGTCCCGTGAGACTAAAAAGGAGAATACAATGATAAAAGGTAGGCATATTATCGAACCTACTGATCTTTCTGTTAATGAAATCGATCAGTTAAGCACACTTGCTTCTCGTATTAAATCTAATCCCGAAAAATATTTAGATGCACTAAAGGGCAATTTACTTGCCACATTATTCTACGAACCATCTACACGTACACGTTTCAGTTTTGAAGCTGCCATGTTAAGACTTGGTGGTCAAACCATTGGTTTTTCAGAGCCAAATTCTTCATCAGTATCAAAAGGTGAATCCATTGCCGATACCATTAGAACTATTGGTTGTTACGCTGATATTACTGTTATGAGGCACCCTAAAGAGGGCGCCCCTAAATTAGCTTCTAAACGATCAAATATTCCAGTGATTAATGCTGGTGATGGCGGACATCAACATCCTACTCAGACTTTAACCGATCTACATACAATTAAATCTTTAAAAGGAACCATGTCAAATAATGTCATAGGTTTTTGCGGTGACCTTAAGTTTGGCCGTACAGTTCATTCTCTCGTAAAAGCTTTATCTAGATATGAGAACATTACTTTTATATTTATTTCTCCTCCTGAACTTGCAATTCCTATTTATATTAAAGACATTCTAAGCAACCATAAAATCATAGAACTTAACTCTATGGAAGATATTCTTCCAAAACTTGATATTTTATATATGACACGAATTCAAAAAGAACGTTTTTTTAACGAAGAAGAATACTTAAGACTAAAAGGATATTTTGTATTAACCAAGAAAAAGTTAGAACTTGCTAAGAAAGACATGATTATTATGCATCCCTTGCCACGTGTTGATGAAATCCATACAAATGTAGATAATGATCCTAGAGCTGTTTATTTTCAACAGGCTAAATACGGTATGTTCATACGTATGGCACTTATTCTCAAATTATTGAAAGGAGACAATCATGCTTAAAGTTGATTCAATCAAAAAAGGTATTGTTATTGATCATATTACTGCAGGTATGGGATACGAAATATTTACTGAACTCAAACTTGATGAAGTAGAATATACTACTGCACTGATTAGAAATGTCTCCTCAAGAAAGTATGGTAAAAAAGACTTAATTAAAATCGACAATGTGGTAGATCTTGACCTTGATATGTTAGGTCTTCTTGATCCAAATATCACATTAGTAATTATCGAAGGCGAAAAAGTCGTCGACAAAATAAAACTCTCCTTACCTAATGAAGTTAAAGGTATTTTGAATTGTAAGAATCCTCGATGTGTAAGTACAATTGAACATATTGATGACATTACCTTTTATCTTGCAAATGAAGAAAACCGGGAATATAGATGTGAATATTGCGACGCACCTTACTACCCGAAAAGAAAATAACAAACTCAACTTCATGTTAATAAAACCTCCTTCCTATCCGATAATGATAGTAGGAGGTTTTTAATATGGCTATTTATGAACCGAAAACAGATAAAAACCAATTATTTATACGCATTATGGATATCATTGTCTGGTGTCTTATTTTTGCGGCAATGATATTCTTTGATCAGGCACGCCCTGAAACAAGAACAATACTTGATATGCGTTATTCCAAAGACATTCGAGAAATTTGGGATTACACTTACGCAAGTATTTCTATGTGGATTTTTATAATTGCTTCAATAATATGCTCGATTGGCTTATTGATTAATATAACTATGCTGACCAACAAAAAGTACCATCTTAGTTATGGCTTATCTATAGGATTAATTGTATCTATAGGATCTGCTGCTGTATATATATTTATTCTTTTGTAACAAAAAATTTTATCCTATTAAGAGATTAATATTTTAAATTTTCAATTAAACGATTAATAGGAATCGACTAATTGAAATTCATCACTTAATAATTCAAATATTTCTCCTGCATGTTCTGATAAAAAAAACTTTGAATTTTCATCTACATATATGCATTCAATTCCTTCTATACTGTTAGCTAGTTTTAGTCCTTTTTCTATCCCTTCAAGAAAAAGGACTGTTGACAATGCATCTGCATCAATTGATGCATCTGCAACTACTGTAACGCAAACAACTCCATTATCTACAGGATAACCGTCTTTTGTACTTAAAATATGATGATAAAGTATATTATCTTTCGTAAAATTACGCTCATAAATGCCAGAAGTCACTACTGTTTTATCTGCTACTTCCACAACTGCAAAATACTCATTTCTTTTTTCATAAGGGTTTTGTAATCCGACTCTGTAAGGTATTCCTTTAGCTTTTTCACCGATCACAAGAATATTACCACCTAAATTTATAATCGCCTTTTTGACACCTTCACCTCTTAAATATTTTGCCACAATATCTGCTGCAAATCCTTTACCAATACTTCCAAGGTCAAGTTTTACGCCTTCTAAAAGTTCAACGGTTTGATTAACTTCATCTAATATAATTTGTTCATATCCCACCTTATTCAATTCCGTGAGCAACTCTTCACGGTCTGGTACAGCCGCTTCTTTTGTTCCAATCTTCCAAAGACTAATAACAGGTTCCATAGAAATATCGAATTTCCCTTTAGATAGCACGCTGTATTTAATTGCTTCTTCTATTACATAATAAGTATTCGCTGAAATCTTATACGGTCCTTGTCCAGCATGATTATTAATGCCATTTAATTCGGAACTCTCAATATTTAGTGATATTAAATTTTCGATTTCCGAAATTTTATTAAAACTTTCCGTGATAAGTGTTTCATCTTCTATATCAAATAGTTGAATAGTTACAACTGTTCCCATTATAAAGCGCGTATCTGAAATTTCACTTTCAGTATTATTATTGATACATCCTGTAAGCATCATAGCCACTACTAATACTGCAATATATATAAATTGTTTGTTCATGATTCCCTCTCTTGTTACTAAGCTGTTATTTATGGTTAAGGTGGCAAAACTAAGTTTCTCTAATTCTACCACTATATGTAGTGCTCGGTTGAAGACTCCAAGCATACATATAGTGGTAGAAAGTTCAACTATGTAGTTTTGACACCTTAACCATTTACTACACGATTTTTAATGTCCAGTCTTCTGCCGTCCATACATCTGTTACAATCGACTCATAAAACTCAGGATCATGACTAACTAATAGTATTGTCCCTTTAAAAGCTTTTAAAGCTCTTTTAAGTTCTTCCTTAGCATCAACATCTAAATGATTAGTTGGTTCATCAAGAACAAGAAAATTCATCTCACGAAGCATTATTTTT
This sequence comes from Vallitaleaceae bacterium, assembly GCA_029935405.1. Lineage (GTDB taxonomy): Bacteria > Bacillota > Clostridia > Lachnospirales > Vallitaleaceae > UBA1351. The sequence continues at coordinate 20,831 of JAOZKH010000022.1, forward strand.
GTAAGTCTAACCTTCGCAGCTTCTCCACCACTTAAAACCATCATTAAGCTTGTAATATGTTCATTAGTTAAACCTGCTCTTGCAAGTGCTGCTCTAACCTCTCTGTTTGTCATACTAGGAAATTCATTCCAAAGTTCATCCATTGCAGTATTTCGATTTCCATCTTCACTCTCTTGTTCAAAATATCCAGGCTCAAGGTAATCACCTAAATAAACTTTCCCTGAAACAGGCTTAATATATCCTAATAATGTTTTTAGTAAAGTTGATTTACCAAGACCATTAACACCCTTTAATGCTATCTTTTGTCCTCTTTCAAGAACAAGATCAAGGGGTTTTGTTAGTGGTTCATCGTAACCGATTACTAAACCTTCCGTTTCAACTACAAATCTTGCAGATGCTCTCGCTTCTTTAAATCCGAAGTTTGGTTTTATCTTTTCACTAATTTTTTCAACTCTATCCATTTTATCTAGTTGTTTTTGACGTGACTTTGCCATGTTTGTCGTAGCAACACGGGCTTTGTTTTTGGCAATAAATGTTTCCAATTTATTAATTTCTTTTTGCTGTTTATCATAGGCTTGTTCTTGTTGACGTTTTTTAAGGCCATACATTCTTTGGAAGTTATCATAATCACCTTTATATCTTGTTAGTACTGCAGTTTCTATATGGTATATTACATTGGTAACTTCATTTAAAAATGATATTTCATGAGAAACCAGAATAAAAGCATTTTCGTAATTAATCAAAAAATTCTTAAGCCAAACAACATGATTTTCATCCAAATAGTTTGTAGGCTCATCAAGTATAAGTATCATCGGGCTTTCAAGCAATAACTTTGCTAGTAATACCTTAGTTCTTTGACCTCCACTTAATTCTGAAACATCTTTATCAAGACCCACTGCCTGTAAGCCAAGACCAGCTGCAATTTCTTCAACTTTTGAATCAATCATATAAAATCCATGATGATCTAAAGTGTGTTGAATATCGCTAACATCATCCATTAGATTTTGAAGCTTAGATTCATCAACTTCACCCATTTTATCATAGATTTTTATTATTTCCTCTTCAAGTTCATACATATGTTTAAAGGCATCTCTAAGAGCATCTCTAATCGTTTTTCCTTTTTCCAAAACAGAATGTTGATCTAAATATCCTGTTGTAATTCTATTACACCATTCCACATTACCTGCATCTGGCATTAGTTTACCTGTAATAATATTTAAAAATGTAGACTTACCTTCCCCATTAGCTCCTACTAAGCCAACATGTTCACCTTTGAGCAAACGGAAAGACGCATCTTCAAGTATCTGTCTACCTCCAAAATCATGATTTACATGTTCAACTGTTAATATACTCATTATTGTATTCCTTTCATACATAAAGATTCATTACTTTAGGTGTCAAAACTACATATAGTGGTGAAATTAGAGAAACTTAGTTTTGACGCCTTAACTGTATTTACCAAATCAAAATATTCTTAGTTTATTGATCTTAAGTATTCTAAATGTCTAGTATCTGGTTCATATACGACAATTTTTGCCAGACCTTGTTCAACTAACATTGAATTTAACATTTTGTTTTGTTTTTCTTCGTCACTATCATTTTCTGGCATTTCAAGCCAGACGTATCTCAACATTCTACCATACTGATCAACATCTGACACATCTTTTTCAAGATATACCTCTTTATCCTCAATTTTTTTTCTTGTAAACTCTGTAGCTTCTTCGTACATGTCTTCATCACGTTCTGGCGAATTGATACCGATGAATCTAACTTTAAAGTCTTCACCATCAATACTAATCCATGCCGTATCACCATCAATTACATGTTCAACGTATCCTTTAGTAAACATAGATTCATCTATATTCACATTATTAGACAAGTTATCAAGTTCACCTTCTTCAATAAAATACATTCTTGCGGCAAAAAATATAAAAATGATAATTAAACCCGCATTTTTCATTTTCTTACTTTTCATAAAGTTTTCCTCCAATTTTCTTTCGCTTTAACTTCTATTCTTAGTTTAATCTTTATTCTTACTTTAATCTTTATTCCATATATTTTACTTAATTTTCTTGCTAAAATCAATAGTTTTAATGTATCATGTCATAGGAGGCATAAGTTATGAATATATATCCATTTATAAATGTAAACTATGAAAACTTCAAAGAATCTAATGAATCAAGAACAAAACTAGAAATCGAAGTAATTATCAAGTATGATAATCTATTTCAAAATTCTCTTTCTTCAATGCCTAGTATTTGTATTCGAATTGGTGAAAGTCGTTTATATTATATATTTGATTATAAACTATTTTTTGATGCCTTAGATAATAATCTTGATTATGCTTTTAGTCAAAACTTCACCTTCAACCGTGAACTTTATTACTTTGAGCCCATTGATATTAAGATTATTAATTTACTTCGTGAGCTTTATGAAATAGATTCCTTATTTACAACAAAGCATCACATAAGTTCTGCTTTCTACGCAGATAGTATCATTGAAGATAAATGGATTTTTTTGCCAAATTCATATATCGAGAGACTATATACTATATTAGCTAACAAATCATTTAAACTTGAAATTAATATGCACGAAAACAAAATCCCTTTGACTATAGATAAAATTTATAACGACACTAAAATCTTTAACTTTCACCTTGGCATAAACGATGGAAGTTATCAGCTTGAATATGATTTCACCATATTAAAATTAACTCATTCTTTTAGTTACGCATTATACAATGGATATGTCGTCAAACTTAATCCTAAAACTATTAGTGGTCTAAAGCCTCTTCACGAAGGCCTTCTAAGCCAAAGTCCTATGTCTATTCGCATGGATAAACAAGATCATTTTATATCTCAAGTTGTTCCTTATATCAAACAATTTGGAAACTTAACCCTTGATGCAAAGCTTGAAGCATCCATTATAGAAGCTCCACTTCGTGCTGAAATATATTTGGATAAGAAGGGACAATATATTTTTGCTACCCCGCTTTTCTATTATGATGAATTCAAAATCGATCCTTTTCACACTGATAATACTAAAGAGTGTCCTATTATTATTCGTGATCACATGCAGGAAGATTTAATTATGACATGTTTTTCAGATTTTGTAATCAAACAAGATGGTTTATATCTATTTGATGAAGATAAATCTTATGATTTTTTGACTGAGTCTTTACCCATACTTTTTGAAATCGGAGATGTGTTTTACTCAGATGCGTTTAAATCCATCAAAATCAACACTTCTCCTTCTATTCGTTCTAAAGTTTCATACCTTGGCAGCGAAAACTTTTTAGAGTTTTCCTTTGAAGTTGATTCAGTCAATAAAAGTGAGTTACATCAATTATTCAATGCTATTAAACTAAAGAAAAAATATTACCGTCTTAATAATGGCTCCTATATTGGTATTATGAATAATAGCCTTGAAAGCTTTTCGTCATTAATTGATAAGCTTCAATTAAATTATTCAGATTTAACAAAGGATACTATTACTCTGCCTTCTTATCGTGGTTTTATGCTTGATGATTATTCTAATAATACTAAAGGTTTTAAGCTAAAACGAAAATCTTCTTTTAAACAATTAATCGATTCAATAAACTCACCAGAAGAACATGTCTTCAAGTGTCCTAAAGCTTTAGAATCTATTTTGAGAGATTATCAGATGATTGGATTCACTTGGTTAAAAACTCTTGCTAAGTTTGGTTTTGGTGGAATATTAGCTGATGATATGGGTCTTGGAAAAACATTACAGACAATAGCTTTTATTCTAAGTGAGTACGAACTTAGACAGCAACCTACACTCATTGTTGCTCCAACTTCCCTTGTATATAACTGGAGTGAAGAGATTCATAAATTTTTACCTAATCAAAAGGTATTAATTATCGATGGTCCCCCTAAAGTTAGAGAACAACTAATCACTCAAGCTAAAGATTATTCAATTGTAATAACATCTTATCCTCTCATAAGAAGAGACGGTCTTCACTATAATAAAATGCAATTTAATTATTGTATAATTGATGAAGCGCAGCATATTAAAAATCCAAAATCGCAAAATGCTTCATCCGTCAAGAAAATTCACGCAAATGGATACTTTGCCTTAACTGGAACTCCAATAGAAAACCATCTTACTGAATTGTGGTCAATTTTTGATTTTGTAATGCCAAAACTACTGTTTAATCACAACAAATTTGTTCAAATATTTGAAACACCGATTTCAAGAGATAACGATACAAAAGCTCTAACTCAACTCAAAAAAATCATTAGCCCCTTTATCCTACGTCGGTTAAAAACTGAAGTCCTAAAAGAATTACCAGATAAAATAGAAACCAAAATGATATCTACTCTATCTACTGAACAACAGAAATTATATCTTGCTCATCTTGAGGAAGCCAAACATGCCGTTTCAAAAGAAATTGCAGATAATACCTTTAAGAAAAATCATTTAAAAATACTAGCAATCATAACAAGATTACGTCAGATTTGTTGTCATCCATCAATGTTTATTGAAAATTACTCCGGTGGTAGTGGAAAGCTAGACTTGTTAATGGAATTAATTGCAGATAGTATTGAAGGTAATCACAAGATTTTATTATTCTCTCAATATACTTCTATGTTACAAATCATCAAAATCCAACTCAAAGGTAGGGGAATTGATTACGCTTATTTAGACGGACGAGTACCTTCTAAAAAACGTAAAGATATTATTCATGACTTTAATCATGGCGATATGCCAATTTTTCTGATTTCGCTTAAAGCAGGAGGTACAGGTCTTAACCTTACCACTGCAGATGTTGTTATTCATTTTGATCCTTGGTGGAATCCTGCTGTAGAAGACCAGGCAACTGATAGAGCTTATCGAATTGGTCAAGAGAAAAATGTTCAGGTATTTAAACTTATTGCAAAAGGTACAATTGAAGAAAAAATCTTTAATATTCAAAAGAAAAAAAAGAATTTAGCCAATTCTGTTATTGAATCAGGCGAAAGCTTCATTACTAAATTATCTTCTGAAGATATTAAAGAGATATTAGATATTTAAAGTGTCAAAACTAAGTTTTGACACTTTAACCATTAGATGTTAGTTTGTTAAGAACCCAAATTATAATTATATAAATTAACAAATATTCTAATTTATACTTTCATATATTCAGATATTGTGATATAATATCCAAAGACACGATTGTGAATCAATTAATTATGGTTAAGGTGTCAAAACTACATATAGTGGTCGAATTTGAGAAACTTAGTTTTAACTTCTTAACCAATCATTGTTAAAAACAATACAACCTATTATATCGGAGGATTATATTAATGTCATTTTTACAAAGTTTATTTGGAAATCAAGCAGAAAAAATTAACGTAGTTGAATTAAAAGAAAAAATGGATGCTAAAACACCTAACGTACTCTATCTTGATGTTAGATCAACTAGAGAATTTAGTTCAGGTAAAATCAAAGGATTCAAAAACATTCCGGTTAATGAAATTCCAGGCCGTTTAAGTGAAATTCCTAAAAACAAAGAAATAGTTGTTATCTGTCAATCAGGTAGTAGATCAAGTTCAGCTGCCAGATTCTTAAAGAAAAACGATTATGAAAATGTATTAAATGTAAGCGGTGGTATGGGTTCTTGGTCAATGCACCGTTTCTAACAACTTTAAGAAAACTTTTTTATAGCTGCCTTCATGGTGCCTGGCACTGCCTGGCACTGTTCATGTTTTAGGTTAAGGTTGTCTGTATAGTCATTGAATGATATAATATGTCTATATAAACAAATGAGGAAGGTGAAATTTATGGAACTAAATATTCGTCCATCAGCAGATCTTAGAAATCATTACAATGAAATATCTAAACAATGTCATGAGACAAGAGAGCCTGTAATCATCACGAAGAACGGCAGAGGCGATACTGCAGTAATAGGTTTACAGGAATACAAACAAATGACATCAGAATTGGAATTACTGCGTACATTAGCAGAAGCAGAAGAAGATGTGAAATATGGGAGAGTTGAATCACTTCAATACACCTTTGACGATATTCGAAGTATCTTGTTAAGCAGGGAGGATTGATATGTATCAAATAATCCGAACTGAAAAGGCAGATAACCAATTAAGAGATTTGATTTATTATATCGCAGATGATTCTGGCAGTGTGGACACTGCACTAAAGTATCTTGGGAAACTTGAGAAAGCAATGATGCGTCTTTCTGATTTTCCAGAGTCTGGAAGTACTCCGAGATATGCGATATTACGTAAACAAGGATATAAAGTATTGATAGCAGAAAAACAGTTGGTATTTTATAAAGTCGATAACATGAACAAGAAAGTAACAATTTATGCTGTTGTAGATAGCAGGCAGGAGTATAGAAATCTCATATAAGTTGGTTAATTATCTTCATGGTGCCTGGCACCACTATTTTAAAATAAATTCACGTACCTTCTCTTCACTTATTGGTTTTGAGTAATAATAGCCTTGTAAATAATCTACATTTAAACCTAAAACAATATCTTCCATTCCCTTAGTTTCAACGCCTTCTGCAACTACAAGCATATTCATGGCATGAGAAAAGTCAACAACACCTTTAATAAGCTTATGGACTTCTTGAATAGTTGTTGCTTGTTGAACAAGCGTTTTATCTATCTTAATATGGCTTACTGATAAACTGATCAAACTGTTTACTGAAGAATATCCTGTACCAAAATCATCAATAGAAATTTCAACACCCATTTTTCTAATATTAGATAACAAATTTCTCATTTTTTTATTATTTTCTAGTTCTAATGATTCTGTTATCTCAAGATTTAAATATTTTGCTGGAAATTGATACTTAACTAATACTTCCTGTACATGATCGAGGAACTTTTCATCCTGTAGTTGAATGGTGCTGACATTAACATTTATCTTGTAATACTTTTTATAATCATGAAATAATATGCTTACAAATTTAATTGCTTCCTCTAGCACAAAGTATCCAAGCTGATGAATAAATCCTGTCTGTTCAGCCATTGGTATAAATTCATCTGGATATATCTGTCCTAGTTCTTGATTTTCCCAACGGGCAAGGGCTTCAAATCCAGCAATTTCTTTAGTAGAAAAATCTATTATCGGTTGGTAATTTAAGTATAGTTCATTGTTTTCAATTGATTTTAATAAAGCGTTTTTAATTTTTGCCTTTTCTGCAGTAATCTTACCCATAGAAGCTTCATAAAAACGATACCTATTTCTGTTTTCTTTTGCATCATAACGTGCTATATCAACATTGATCATAAGTTTTCGCAGCGTTGAAGCATCTTCTGGAAAAACCGCAACCCCCATGGAACTTGTAAACTTTAATGTTGTATTTTCAATAATATACTGACTATTAATTTCATTTAAAATATAATAAACATATCCTTCTATTTGTTTTTTATTTATATATGATGAACTTATAATCACAAATTCATCACTACCTACATGGGCAACAATGTCACTTTCATGAACAATCGCTTTAAGTCTATTGCTAACTTCTACAATAACTTTATCTCCAAACATATGACCATATGTATCATTAATATATTTAAAGTTATCAATATCTAAATACATAATTGTAAACTTTTTATTAAGTTCAATTGCTTCCTTAATATCTTCTGTAATCTTTAATCTGTTAGGTAAATTTGTCAACGGGTCATAGTAAGCCATCTGAAGTATTTCTTGTTCATGAACTTTATTTCTAGTTATATCCCTGTGAACACCAGACATAGACGCAAAGTCACCATTTTCATCAAATTGTACTCTTCCTATCGCTTCTATCCAATGTATTTCACCATGAATATCTTTAATTCTATATTCAGACACATAATATTCCTGATCTGTTGAAAGTTGTTTTTTAAAACGTTTTTTAAAACGTTCATTAAACCCCTCTTTATCTTCATCTAAAATCAAATTTGTCCATGCATCTATTTTTGTACTATTAATATCTAGACCAATACTCTTATACCAATCTGGCGAATAATACTTCATCTTGTAATCCGAATCCATATCATATAATCCCTCTGATGTATGACGAAATAATTTCCTGTATCTTTCTTCGCGTTTTTTTATACTCTCCTGATCTTTAGACAGTTTTAACCCTAATCTATATGTTAAGTATACATTACTAAAAAGAACAATAATTGTGATTATAGTGAGAAACATATATAGACTCGTCATCAAATTGTATTCATCACCCATTGAACTACTAAGGTACACATGTAGATAAATTTCATTAATAAATATCATAATAATCAAGACACTACTAATAATAATTCTTATTGCTAATGGATTTTTTGTAAATTTCACAATAACACCTTCTCACTAATGTAATAATTTTACTAATGTAATAATCTTACTTATATAATAATTTTTCTAATGTAGGTTCTAAATTATATTCTCGAGTACATTGATAATATTCATCACTTGGTTTACTTCTTAGTCGATCTGTTAATACGCCACGTATCATTAAATTTTTAGGGGTATGATTCATATCTACGAATTCCATAACTGTTGTATCATATCCTACTGCTTCTAATAACTCTGCTCTTAATCCATCTGTCATTAATGCTGCTATACGTTCTTTTAGAGCATTATGTTTCATGACTGCTTTCATAGGTTTTATATTAATCTGCTTATTAAATTCCTTGTGACAACAAGGAACCGCCATGATAACCTTAGCTTTCCATTTCACTGCTTTTTCAAGTGCATAGTCTGTCGCAAGATTACAAGCATGAAGACTGATAACCATATCTATAGGTTTATCATAATCAAACATCGAAATATCACCGACGCGAAATTCCAAACCGTTATAATCTAGCTCATTGGTCAATTTTTGAAGATTAGCAATTACTGTTTTTTTTAGGTCTAAACCAATAATTTTGACTTTTAAACCTTTCATTTTGACTAAGTAGTAATATAGAGCAAATGTAAGATACGATTTACCACAACCAAAATCAATTATTGTAGGTTCCTGCGTATTGATATGTTTAAGACTATCTTCAATAAATTCTAGATATCTGTTGATTTGTTTAAATTTATCATACCATTTATGTTTGACATTTCCCTGTTTATCCATTATTCCTAGGTATACAAGAAAATCAACTGGCTCACCACTTGGTAAAATATGTTGTTTTTGTATATTATGTTGCCTAGCTGCAACAGGTTTTATACCTTGTTTAATCGTAATATGTATCTTACCTTTATTAGAAATTCTTATTATTCTCTCTGCCATTTTTGTTTGAATATGTAGTTGTTTGTAATTACCGCATATATCTAGTAGGGATTCTTCTAATTCTTTATATTCAATATTTTTATGAAATGCCTGTTCATCTGTAAAAGATTCGAATTGATAAAATATCTTGTCTTCCTCAACATAGTGGATATAAGTCTTATTATATTTATATGTCTTATATCTTGGCTGGCTTAATGTTCCTTTAACAATTTCTTCTATAATTAATGTTTTAATTAACTTTTCTAATTCATAACTATTATCCATTGCGCTCCTTACATTCTGTTACGTTGCTCTGTAAGTATACTCCTTTCTTAGCTTTTTTTCCATTACTTTTGTATAATTTTATATTCTTTTTCTAATATTTAAACCGTTCAAATATGAATAAAACTTCCATTCTACTCATATTTAATGTACTATAAAACAAAGAGGCTACGCCTCGTCCGCTTGCGGTTGTTTACGGAA
>JAOZKH010000103.1 GCA_029935405.1 Vallitaleaceae bacterium
ACAAAAATTCAAATAATATAAAATAATCTATCACCTATTGTTTAAATAATCTCTCATAATTCGTTCAAGAATAGAAACAGGAAGCTAGTGTTATCAAAGTTTTTTTGAAAGTTCTTCGCAACCTTTGATAACAGATTCTTTAATATATTTATCACTTATCTCCAAAACTTTAATGGGCGTTTCTTTAATTAATTCAATAAAATTATCCAAATATTTACTACTATAGTACGGTGGCATATGGTCATTCATTCCATAGGCATCATGAATATGCATACCAATCACTTTATGTCTGATTTTACTAAGCTCCTTAATATTATCAAACATACCAAGATTTTCCATCATAATACCATGACCTATATCATACCAAAACCCAACTGGTCCACCACCTAATTGTTCTAATAAAAATTCAGTTTCATAAAAGTCAGGTATCTGGTGACAATGTGCTCTGTTCTCTATGCCTAACTTTATACTGTAGTTTTTATGTTCTATATAGTCGCTTAATTGCTCTAAACTTTGTAAAGTTTTTAATAACGGTTTATAACTATTCTTTTGTCTATATTCCATCATTTCTTCAAATAATAGTTTGTATTCCCATGTGTTCTTTTTCCCTTGTTTATACATGTCACTTAGGAGTTTATCAAAATCCTTACTCTCATTAATCTGAACTTGTGTCGGATGAATAACAACTGCTTTTCCACCTAATCTTTCACATATATCAATAGTATTTTTTGTAATATCAATAGCTTGATTTCTTGAATCTTCATCTTGAAAACCTAACATAATCGATTCAACACCATATAGTTCATCCCTAGCTTTAGGTAATGGATGATGAACACTTGATATACTTATATTTCCTTTTTCTACATACGGAATTATTTCTTCAATCATCTCCATTGTCACTAGATAATTAAGCTCTATCTGTTTAAATCCCATGTCAATAATATCTTCTACCATTTTTGCACCACTTTTATATCTTGATGCACAGCAAGATGTAGATAAACTTAATTCTTTATTTATTGATATCATAGGTTATCTCCTTAAATTTTTATTTATTTTTAATATAATACTTAATTCTATATGGCTCCACTTTTACTATCACAAAATCCTCCTGCACTATAGAACCATCCTTTTTAAGAGCATAATAATCACTATAAATATAATAATTATCTTTATAGTGGAAAGTTTTATCATATTGTTCCCCCGTTAATTCTTCATAAGAAAATTCAGGTTTATTAAAATCAATTTCACTAATTATTTCACTTATGTCTTCTAAATATTTTTTATATTCAATTAGATAATTTTCCTGTTTATCTGTATCAATTTCTAGACTTCTAATAGGGATTTTTGATAGTAGTTGATCCATAGATCCTTTTATCTCTAATTGATTATCATAAACGTAGTACTGAAGTAATAAACCGATTAATGCATATTCATTTTCTTTGATAATAATTTGAGACTGTATATAAGGATCTACATGTTGCTCTATCACACATATTTCTAGTTTTTCTATTTCCATATAAGAATCATCATTATCAAAATTCTTAACAATACTCTTCGCTAATAATAGAACAAAAAGCTTTTTGCCTTCATAAAGATCATAATAAGTAATGTCTGTGTAGTTTTCTCCTACTGTTTCTTTCCAAGTTTCGTAATAAAACTTAAATTCAGAAGGTTCACTTTCATTCCTAATTGATAACATTAGAGATTTTATCATTTGGCTTCTTAAATATCGTTCATTACTTTGTTCATGCAATTCTGTATAATATTCAAAATTTTCCGGTGTTAAGTTTTTAACAGAAAGTTTTGTAGCTTTATATCCTTGGGTAATTATTCTTACGCGAATATCTCCAAGTTTCGAATCATTATTAATCATGAGTGTAGGTTTATTATTAATTATTGTATAGTAGCTATTTCCATATCTTTGTTGCTCTGGTATGTCATCATACTTAACCGTTAATGCTTGCCCATCATACATCATAGCCTGTTTATCTCTGTGATTAATAACAAGGATATTAAATGCATCAAGTTTGAATTCTTCAAATAATTTTTCATGATACAACTTATTCAAAAAAGTAATTTCCTCTTTAAACAAACTATCATCTTTCATACTTGTCGTATTAATGATTGTATCTGTTTTTTGAATACTATTAAATGCAGCTATTAGAAGCAGAAAAAACAATAATAATGTAATTAAAGTCAATACAATTAATTTTTTTGTACTCATAAATACACCTACCAATATTGATTACTTTTTATATATTTTCACTTCATAAGGTTTGATTTTATTGAGCTTTGACACTAATCCTAACTTAATGTAGTTTGAATCTATTTCCACTCCGTAAAGCGAACTAACCTGATGTGTTTCATCTGCAAAGTCTACTGTCGTCGCTTCAAAATTGCATATTATAGAATAATTAATATTATTATAGACTCTTCTATAACCGTAAATACCTTCTGGTAGTTTGTCATTTATTGGAAAAATCTTGCCAATATTAAAAGTTGCATTTGTTTTTTTAAAACTTATAAGCCACTTATAATATTTTAAAACAGAATAATTATCTTCTAATTGACATTCAACATTAATTTGCTCATAATTATTACAATTTTTCATCCAGGGTTTTACTGATGAAAACCCTGAAAACGTGCTATTATTCCATTGCATCGGATACCTTGCATTATCTCTTGCTAAAGCCCTTAAATCCTGTTCCACATCAACAACCTTATCTTTACAAACATTGATACGATAATCATAAGTACTTCGACTTCTTGTATCAATATAGTCATTAATGTCCACATAATTAACATTTGTCATCCCTATTTCTTCACCATAATATATTACCTGTGTTCCCTTTAATAATAATTGAAAAGTGGCCAACATAGTGGCAGATTCCTTAAGATAGTCAGAAACATTACCATAATGAGAAACCGTTCTAGGTAAGTCATGACTACCTAAAAACACGGTATTATTCAACTTATTATCTATCCCAGTTTGCCACTTCATTATACTATCATAAAATTCTTTTGGCAAAAATTCAAGTTTTTTTCCTTCTTTACCATAATCGATATTTACATGTTCAAACTGTAAAAACAAATTCAGTTCTTTCAAAGATGGATTTGTATAGGCATATGCCTGTTCAGGTGATACGCCACTAGTTTGTCCCATAGCTAAACAATCCGGGTAATGTACAAGAACTTCTTCATACATTTCCTTAAGATAACGGTGTACATCTGGATAGTTTTCAAAGTACATTTCTCCATACAAAAACGGCGTATTAGTAGGCACATCTGGCAAGCCTTCTGCCTTTGCAATTTTATTAATTACATCCATTCTAAAGCCATCTACGCCTTTATTTAGCCAAAATTTCATTATAGAATATATTTCTGTCCTTAATTCTCTATTGCTCCAATTCAAATCAGGTTGCGCTTCTGTATATAAGTGTAGATAATATTCATCGTCGGTTTTTGGTTTTGTCCAAACTGATTTTCCGGTTTTAGAGCTCATCCAATTATTAGGTAATTCTCCATTGTTTTTGCCTTTTTTCCAGATATAAAAGTCTCTATACCTACCTTTATTAAGGGCATTTATAAACCAGTAATGTTTATTACTAGTATGATTAGCCACCAGTTCCATAATTATTTTTATATCTCTTTTGTGAGCTTCCTCGATAAGTAGTTCCATGTGTTTCATAGTTCCTAAATCTTTAGCAATCTTATAATAGTCTGCTACATCATAACCACTATCAACATTTGGTGTTTCATAAACTGGACACAACCATAAAGCATTAATGCCTAAAGTTTGAAGATAGTCAAGTTTACTGACTATCCCCATAAGGTCACCAATGCCGTCATTATTGCTATCTACGTAACTTCTTGGATAAATTTCATATATAATGGCATCTTGCCACCATTTTCTCTTAGTCATATCATCACCTAAAATAATTCTTTTAATAACACTTCAAGGGCTTCTAAAGATAGGTGTTTAGTTCCTATTTCAAAGTTTTCTTCCACCATCACATAATATTTGTCATGGTTTGTCAAAATCTCCATTGTTTCTTGTGCTGCCATCACAATTATATCATGACTTATTTCAACTAACCCATTTTCTTTTGATATATATTTATTACCTAAAGAGACAACTTTAAAATTCATAGATTTAATGTCTCTTTCATAAACACTATATTCAAAAACAATTTGAGGTTTCTTAGCAAACAAACCTTCTAGAAATTGGTTTCCCCAGCCTTCGTATATACTTGGATAGGTAATCATATCACAATCTACATATGCATCCCATAGGGAATATACTTTCTTACCCTCTTTAGTGATTCCTCTTGAATGATCAACTAAATCTGTATTTACAAGCATATTAACGCCTTTTTTCTTAGCATGAGCTACAAGTTTATCTGAATAACCTTTACTACCTTCATGTATCCCCACTAATACTAACACATATTCAGTATTATCATCAAAAATTCTACCGTCATATAGTGTTTTACCTATCATTTGCCTACGATTTTCAGGTTCATTCATAACACTTATTAAATCTATTGCAAGCTCAATTGCCTTTCTATCTGTAACTCTTGTCGCTTGAAGCATTAATATTTGATTATCATTAATGCCTAAATCCTTTTTAAAACTTTTATTGTAGTCATCTGTTTTCCATAAAGTATCTTTAAAGTCAAATACATTTGGAACAACTGTTGATAACAACCCCTTTTTCACTAATAAATCTTCTTTAGCAAGTGTATTTATAACTACCTGTTTAATCTGGTTTTCCATTCCAGTTGGTGGAAAATAAATTTCTAGTTGTTCTTTAATAAAATTTGTTGTAGGTTTAGAAAAAAATTCTCTTTCCCAATAAAAATCGTGATTGTGGGCAACTGCCTTTATGCCTGTTTTATTAAGAACATTAGTTACCGCAATTGCTGTATGTGGACTACGTCCTAAGGACAAAATATTATTTGGAACCAACACATTAATATTATTTTCTTTAATAAAAGTTAATAATTGTTTTTCAATTGATCTAGACACTTTAAGGACTGCATCTTCAAGTTCCTGTTCATTAAACTTATCTATCTTAGCATAGGCTTCTTCATTTAACAGTAGATCATATTCACCTCGATAGTGAAGTTCCGGTATAATAAAAGCCTCACAAGACCCACTACTTCCTGCAATATAAAACACTTTATGCCCTAAATGCTCAAGTACCTTTTTCCATTTGTCCATTTCAAGCGAGACACCATCCGTCTCTCCAACTCTAAAATGCATAAGTGCTATATTCATTATTACCTCCGTTATCTAATACGTCTTTCTGTGTCTTTATCAAAAAAGAAGTATTTATCTCCTATGCTAATATCGATTTCATCTTTTATATTTAGATTAAAATGTTCTGATGAAACTAGTTTTATTTGTTTTCCTAATAAATGACTTATTATAACCGTGTGAGAACCCTGTGGTTCTAGATTATCAATAGTAAGTTTAAAACTTCCTTCATTATGTTCTTTTCTTTCATCATGTTCTTTGATACAGAAGTTTTCAGGTCTTACCCCTAATACAACTTTTTTATCAACATAGTTAACAATACCTTGATGTAAACTTTCACTCACTTTAAATTTAAACATTTCATTTGTTGCATATAAACCATCCGTCTCTTTAGTTATATTCACATCTATAAAGTTAGTTGGTGGGGATCCTATGAAATTTGCAACAAACATAGTTTCGCAGTCATGATATATATCATTAGGCGTTCCGATTTGCTCCATAACACCCATATTCATAACAACAATTCTGTCTGCTAAGCTTAACGCTTCTGATTGGTCATGTGTTACAAATATTGTTGTAGATCCTAACTTTTGATGAACTTCCTTTAAATCTGTTCTCATGGCCACTCTAAGCTTAGCATCTAAGTTTGATAACGGTTCATCCATGAGGAACAATATAGGTTCAATAGCCATTGCTCTTGCAACTGCAACACGTTGTCTTTGTCCACCTGATAATTGAGATGGATAACGTTCTAAGTATTCAACAATACTAGAAAGTTTTGCTGCTTTCATAACTCTTTCTTTAATATCAGCTTTAGACATTTTTCTAAGTTTAAGTGCATACGCCACATTATCATAAACCGTCATATGAGGCCATACTGCATAACTCTGAAAAATCATAGAAACACCGCGATCCTTAGGACTCAGTTCTTTGATTGATTTTCCTTCAAGTAATATATCACCATCAGTAACTTCTTCAAGTCCTGCAATCATACGCATAATAGTTGTTTTACCACAACCTGAAGGTCCTAGCAAGACCAAAAATTCGCCTTTATTTATCTGTAAATCTAATTGATCAACTGCTGTTATATCTTTTTGATATCGTTTTGTTAATTTACATAATTCTAAATATGCCATCTTCTTTCTCCTTACTTAAAATTTCACATCGCCCCACATTTGATTTATATAATTTTTAATGATAAACGTAAAAATCAATGCCGGCAAAAACAAAATAACCGCGCCTGCTGCTGCTAACTGCATCGCTCCACTACTCCCAAGTGCTTTGTATACAACCAAAGACAGTGTAGGATTGTCTCCCGATAAGATAAGTGCAGTAATGGCATCATTCCATGCTGTTAAAAATGCATACATACTAGAAGCTATTAGCCCAGGAACTGCCAACGGCAATGTTATTTTGAAAAAAGTTTGTATCTTATTGGCACCAAATACAATAGAAGCCTCTTCAAGTTCAACACTAATTCCTAAGAATATACTATTAGTAATCCAGGCTGTTAATGCAATATTACTCACAGAATAAACAACTGCAAGTCCTATCATCGTATTGTTAAGTCCCATCTTAATCAAATAAACAAGCATAGGAATCGAAACCGCAACTATAGGAAACATTCGTACCAATAATAAGGATACACTTAGACGTTCTTTTCCTTTGAACTTATACCTAGCCATTGCATAACCTGCCATACTTCCTATCGTCAATGAAATAAGAATGGTCCAGCCTGCTGCCATCAAAGAATTAACAATCGCTTTTTCTGCTTTATTTGTAATAGAAAAAAACGTTACATAATTATAGAACATGTTCTTTTTATAAGTCAAATAAATTGGTCCATCTTTAGCTGGAGCAAAATCTGCTTCAATTTCTTCATCTTCTTTAACTATAGATAACTCACGTTTTAAATATCTTCTAAAGTCTTTTGGTTTTGCAGATGATATCAAAAGTTCATATGCATCTTCCGATTGTTCATAGATCATCAGATTATACATATTATATTCAGTATCCCAATCGATCTTAAATTCGAACTTAGTTTCAGGGAACATAGGTTTTGGAAATCTATACATTTCATAGCCTGAATAAAAAGAACTAGATACAAAAAAGAATATAGGTATTAATATAGCAAGAACAATTGTAGTTACAACAAGATAAAATACAGTTTTTGATAATATCTTATTATTCATTATACCACTCCTCCTTGCTTAGTTCTATTAGCACGTAAGTACGCCGTTACTGAAACTAATACAATTATTGTAACAACAACTGAATAAGTTAAAGACATTTTATAGCTATTTTCAAGCATTGGAACAATATCCGTGTAATATGCTATTCTCTCTACTAAGAAAGGAACTCTTCCATAACCAAACATCATAACTGCAATCATCCAAACTTGAAGTGCTCCGATCATTCTAAGAATAACCGCTGTCACAATTGTAGGTCTTAATATAGGCATAATAATATCTTTAATAACTTGAAATTTTGAAGCTCCAAGAATAACTGCAGCTTCCTCATATTCTTTATTCAAATTTTGTAACCCTGCCAATAAAATAATCATAACTGAAGGCATAACTGTCCACGTATCAATGAAAATAAGGAAAAACAATGCTTCATTTCCTTTTGCCGTTAGCCATAATATTGGTTCACTGATCAAATTTAATTGTACCAATATATTATTTATCCAACCAAACGTTGTAAATCCTGTTTTCCACAATATCGCAACCGCTGTTGGCGGAAAAGCCATTGGTACTAATGCTATAAATAATAATAAATTCGCTCCTCTAAACTTTCTGTTTAATAGTAGTGCTACTAAAAATGCAAGAACAAAAGATAATATTACAGAAAAAACTGCAAAAATTATACTATTGCTAAAAGCTTGTTTAAAATACGAATCCTGAAACACATTAATATAATTACTAAATGATAACTTACCTTCTAGATCAGTTACACTTTCTACAAAAGCTCGTAATACAGGTCTGATCCAAAAAAGCAAATAATATACCAATGCAGGTGTCAACAATACATATGGCACTAATTTTTTGAACTTTTTATTCATTGTACACCTCCAAAAAATATAGGGAGCAGCCTTAACTACTCCCTATATTGATAATTATTATGGTTATGGTACCAAGCCCACTATTAGTTAACTAATAAATCTTCTAAGTCAGCTTGTCGTTCATCAAGGAATTCTTGTGTTACTTCCCCATTATTATCCCATAACTCTGTAAATACAGCATCAAACACTGATTTAGCAGCACCCCAATCCGTATAGTTTGAGCCTGGAACTCCTGATACAACACCATTATTTAAAGTGTCTAAACCTTTTTTCATTATAATATCTGTTGGGTCATTACCAAGTTCATCAACTACTTCAACAACTGGTGGAATAAATCCGCCTGTACCTGATGCAACTTCATATAA
>JAOZKH010000104.1:0-3150 GCA_029935405.1 Vallitaleaceae bacterium
TGTGGCAGGAAAGTTTATAATAAATTCATGAGTAGAAACACCTTAACCATAAACTTTACAGAAAACAAACTATGCAGATTTATTAACAGGATTAATGGAAGGAGCATATTATGGGTATTAATGCACCAAGAGGTACACAGGATTTTTATGGAGCATATATGGATGCAGTATTAGAACTTGAAGCTACAATGCGAAATTTATGTGATGACTTTGGATATAATGAGATTAGAACACCAATGTTTGAAAGATTGGAACTTTTTCAAAGAGGAGTAGGTGAAACTACAGACATTGTACAAAAAGAAATGTATACATTTACTGATAAATCAAGACAGGCAAGAGAATTTGCTCTAAAGCCTGAAGGTACGGCAGGTGTTGTCAGAGCTTATCTTGAAAGAAAAATGTATGCAGAAACACAACCGATGAAGTTGTATTATTTGACACCTGCATTTAGATATGAAAAACCACAAGCAGGTAGATTTAGACAGTTTCATCAGTTTGGTATCGAACTGTTTGGCGCTAAAGGGCCTGAAGCTGATGCAGAAGTAATTGGGCTAGGGTATCAAATGTTAAAACGATTAGGGATTAAGAAAGTTGTCTTACACCTTAATAGTTTAGGTGATTTAGATAGCCGTAAAAAGTATAATGAATTACTAGTAAATTTCCTTAAGTCTAAAGAAGAATATCTTTGTGATACTTGCAAAGAACGTATGGTTAAGAATCCACTTAGAGTGTTAGATTGTAAAGTTGAATCTTGCCAAGCTGTTATGACAGATGCACCCTTAATGCTTGATAATTTAAGTGAAGAGGATAAAATTCACTTTGAAGGAGTAAAAACACTTCTTGATGAAATGGAAATTCCTTATGAAGTTAATCCGTGGATTGTTAGAGGGTTAGATTATTATACAAGAACAGTATTTGAGTTTATTTCTAACGATATTGGAGCACAAGGAACAGTATGTGGTGGTGGACGTTATGATGGTCTTATTGGTGAAATGGGTGGTCAGCCTACTCCTGGAGTTGGATTTGGAGCCGGAATTGAACGATTATTACTAACAGTTGCCAATTCAAAAGGCGAATTTAAAGAAAAACAAAAGATTGACCTATATATAGGGTATATAGGTGATACTGCTAAGATAAAAGTAATGGGAATTGTTAATAGGATGAGAACTGAAGGAATTAGAACGGTTACAGATTTAATTGGTAAGTCAGTTAAAAATCAAATGAAATACGCCAATAAAATTAATGCGAAATATTCTTTTATAGTTGGGGATAATGAGTTAGAAACAGGCGAAGTAGTAATTAAAGATATGGAAACAGGTGAAAGAGATACGATTTTAGTAACAGCTGTTAGTGAATATATTAGTAGTAAAAAATAGATACTTGATATTAGGACATTATTAGGAGGAATACAATGAGTGAATCAATGAAAGGCTTAAAAAGAAGCCATTATGCAACAGAAGTAACATCAGGTGATATTGATCAAGAAGTGACGGTAATGGGTTGGGTTCAAAAAAGACGTGACCTTGGTGGTGTTATCTTTCTAGACATGAGAGATAGAACAGGCTTATTACAGATTGTTATAGATCAAAGCAGTATTGGTGAAGAAAGTTTTGTAAAAGCTGAAAAAATCAGGACAGAATATGTAGTTGCAATAAAAGGATTAGTTGAAAAACGTTCTGATGAAAATATTAATATGAATCTAAAAACTGGAATGATTGAAGTTAGAGCATATGAACTTAGACTATTATCTGAAGCCGAAACAACTCCTTTTCAAATAGAAGAAGGTTCAGATGTAAGAGAAGATTTAAGGCTTAAGTATAGATATCTTGATCTTAGAAGACCGGATCTTCAAAGAAATATGATATTAAGACATAAAGTATCTGCTAGTGCTAGAGAGTTTTTTAATCATGATGGATTTTTAGAGATAGAAACGCCTATGCTAACAAAATCAACACCAGAAGGCGCAAGAGATTATTTAGTTCCAAGTAGAGTTAATCCTGGAAACTTTTATGCATTACCACAATCACCTCAAATCTTTAAACAATTATTAATGTTAAGTGGTTATGATAAATATTATCAGATCACAAAATGTTTCCGTGATGAAGACCTTAGAGCTGATAGACAACCAGAGTTTACACAAATAGATATGGAGTTATCTTTTGTTGGTGCTGATGAAGTAATGAACACAAACGAAAGACTACTACATAAAATGTTCAAAGATGCATTAGATATTGAAATACATCTTCCAATTAAACGTATTACATATAAAGAAGCAATGGATAGATTTGGTTCTGATAAGCCTGATATGAGATTTGGCCTTGAACTTGTTGATTTATCAGATATTGTTAAAGACTGTGGTTTTAAGGTGTTTGATCAAGTAGTTTCATCAGGTGGTTCAGTAAGAGCGATTAATGGAAAAACTTTAGGGAACCTGCCACGAAGACAAATTGATGCTTTAACTGAATATGTCAAAGGTTTTGGCGCAAAAGGTATGGCATATATAGTAATCAACGAGGATGGATCATTAAAGTCAGCGATTACTAAATTCTTATCAGAAGATGTAGTTAATAAAATCGTAGAGAAAATGGATGGACAACCTGGAGATATATTACTATTTGGTGCAGATACTAATGAAGGTGTTTATCAAGCTCTTGGAGCGCTTCGTCTTGAACTTGCAAGAAGATTAGACCTTCTTAAAAAAGATGAGTATGACTTTGTATGGGTTACAGAATTTCCACTTCTTGAATGGAGTGCAGAACAAAAACGTTATGTTGCTAAACATCACCCATTTACAATGCCTATGGAAGAAGATTTGCATTTAATGGATACTGACCCTTCTAAGGTTAGAGCTGAAGCTTATGACATATGTTTAAATGGTAATGAAATAGGTGGAGGCTCAATTAGAATTTATCGTCGTGATATCCAGGAGAAAATGTTTGAAGCATTAGGATTCACTAAAGAAGAGGCATATGAACGTTTTGGCTTTTTATTAGATGCTTTTAAATATGGGGTGCCACCTCATGCTGGTCTTGCATATGGTTTAGATAGAATAGTTATGTTAATGGCTCAAGTAAATAGTATTAGGGAAGTTATTGCGTTTCCTAAAATTAAAGACGCTTCATGTCCTATGACAAATGCTCCTGGGGTAGT
>JAOZKH010000104.1:3250-8410 GCA_029935405.1 Vallitaleaceae bacterium
AATATATCAATATATCACGACATGTATTAAGTTATAAAATCAAAGGTAAGGATGTGAGAAAATGTGGTCAGTAGAAGATATTAAATCATTAGAAGATAAAATTATAATTGTAACAGGTGGAAATAGTGGGTTAGGTTATGAAGATGTGAAATTCTATGCTTCTAATGGAGCGACAGTTATTATGGCAAGTCGTTCTTTAGAAAGAGGAGAAGCTGCCAAAGAAAAAATACTTAATGAATTAGATAGAGATAATATAGGTGAAATAAATGTAATGGAATTAGATTTGGCTTCTTTAGCTTCAATAGATAAATTCGCAAACGAATTTACCCAAAGTTATAATGAGTTACATATACTTATGAATAATGCTGGTGTAATGACAACCCCTTACGGATTAACTAAGGATGGTTTTGAACAACAATTTGGCGTTAATTACTTAGGTCATTTTGTATTAACAGCTAAATTATTTCCTGTAATCAAAACTACTAATGGCGCTAGAATAATTAACATTAGTAGTAATGCCCACAAAACAGGAAATATATCTTTTGATAATCTAATGTATGATAAAGAAATAGGCTATACACCTATGAAAGCGTATTCAAGGTCTAAGCTTGCAAATCTTTTATTTACATATGAACTGCAGAGAAGAATTAATCAGACAGTATATGATATAAGAGTATTAGCAGCACATCCTGGAGTTTCAAATACAGATTTAGCAAGACATGTAGAAGGTGGATTTTTCTTCAAAAAAATTGCAGGTGTAATTGAAAAAACAGTACAAAGCGCATATGAAGGTGCATTACCTGGTATTAGAGCAGCCCTTGATTTAGATGCATTTGGTGGAGAATATTTTGGACCTTCAGGTTTTATGGAAATGAAGGGAAAGCCAATTAGAGTAGATTCAAATAAGTTATCTCACAATAAAATAGTAGCTAGAAGATTATGGAAAGTTTCAGAAAAACTAACTGGAATGAAATTTGATTTTTCATAAATATGTTTCACAAATATACATAATTTTATATTGTTTTATTATAATTATGGTTAAGGTGTCAAAACTACATGAAAGGATTATTATGGATTTTCAAAGAACAACACAATTAATTGGTGAACAAAATATGGCGTTACTAAAATCTAAAACTGTTGCGATATTTGGAATTGGTGGAGTTGGCAGCTATGTATTTGAAGGTCTTATTAGAAGTGGAATTGGAAAGTTTATATTAGTAGATAAAGATGTAGTAGATGTTACGAATATTAATAGGCAACTTGTGGCTTATCAATCAACAATTGCATGTTCAAAAGTACTAGTAGCGAAAGAAAGAGGACTTGATATTAATCCAAAGGCAGAGATTGCAGTGTATGAACTATTTTATCTTGAAAATACAATGAATCAAATTGACTTAACAAAAGTAGATTATATTATAGACGCAATTGATAATGTTACAGCTAAAATATTATTAATAGAAAAAGCTAAGGAACTTAATATACCAATTATTTCATGTATGGGAACAGGCAATAAGTTAGATAATACAAAGTTTGTTATTACAGACATTTCTAAAACTCATACTTGTCCCTTAGCAAGAATAATGCGTAAAGAACTTAAAGACAGAAAAATTGAAAAAGTGAAAGTTGTATTCTCAACAGAATCTCCTGTATTAAAGAAACAAGTTCCGGCGAGTATATCTTTTGTACCATCAGTTGCAGGCTTGATGATTGCAGGAGAAGTGGTTAGAGATATGATTGATTAAATTAGATAGATAGTAAGATAGAAAAGATTTACTTTAGATAATAAGGTTAAATATTTGTAATGTTTAAATAGGATATGGTGAATGAAATGGCAGAAGTAGGTCAAGTAATAAAAGTTAATGAAGAAATAGTAAAAGTCAGATTAAATAGACAAGAAGCCTGTGCAAAATGTGGTGCTTGTTCTGCAGGTCTTGAAAGCAAAGATATGTTTATTGAAGCAAGTAATGAGGCAAATGCTATTGAAGGTGATTGGGTTGAAATTCAGCTAAAGGAAGAAAATTTTATTAAAGCTGTAGCAATAATGTATGGAATACCTTTAATAGGACTTTTATTTGGTCTAGGAATAGGGTCAGTAATAGGACAATTATTTATTCCCAAATTAGCAGATATTTTAGGAATAATTTTTGGATTAGGCGGAGCAGGCCTAAGCTTTTTAATTATACATCTTAATGAATCAAAGTTTAAAACTGATAAATTCAAGCCAAAGGCAGTGAAAATCGTAAAAGAAATATAAAAATAAAAACATCCATAATGGATGTTTTTATTTTTATTAGGCTTCACCAACGTGTAAATATATCGTTCCTGTTGAAATATGAATAGGAATTCGGTACATTAAATTATTAGGTGTTATAGAAGCATTAGATACATAATCTTGAATTGTCAATGTCATATTTGTTCCTTGATCAGACATGTTAACGACAAACAAACCATTTGTAAGATTAAGGAACTCACAAGCTGAGTCAAGAGGATATTCTTCGATTTTATCAAATATTTCTCCTGCATGTTGTGATGCGACATCAAGTAAAGCTTTATCATCTGCGCTATATGCTGTAAAAATAGATTTATCACCTTTAATATTTTGTTTGAATAAATGTGAGTAAATAATTCTATCTACTTTTTCTACTCGGTCAATATAAACATTACTATCGATAAAACGAATAATGTTTTTGACAAATAAGGTTACAAAATCAATATAAAATTGGGACATACCAGTTTTTTCAAAAGCAAGAAAAGCGGTCATTACTACATCTATATCACCATTTTTTATTGCATCAAATTGTTCGTCATCTAAGCCATAGGCTAATTTATATAAATTAATTTCTTCTTCGAAAGTAACCATATCCATAACGTTAGCATCTACTAAAGCTTGAGCAAGGATTAAATGTTCTGACTTTTGCTTGGTTAGTAAATCAGCAAGTTGATCATCAGTTAAATAGCCTTTTATTATAGCAATTTCACCAAATCTACGATCTAAGGTTGTTTGAAGTTGATGAACGTGATTTACATTAGCGGCTGTCATAAACTTAGAATTAATAGCTAAAACACCTAGTTTAAGGCGTGTACGTTTTTGTGTGTTGAAAACTTTATTCAGCTGCTCACTAGTGACAACACCTTTGTTTAATAAATAATTACCAAAAAATGCACTAAACATATTAAGCCTCCCTATAAGTTTCTAATATAATTTTTAGCCTTTTGGAATCTGCTGGTTTTTGTATAAAATCTTTCGCACCAAGTTTAAGAGCTGTTTGCAAATTATCTTTAGTACCAACAGAAGATAACATAATAATTTTGGCTGCTGGATGTTTAGTAATAATTTTTGCAACTGCTTCTAAACCGTCTATTTCGGGCATTAAAATATCCATAAATACTAAGTCTGGTTTTTCGAAATTAAATTTATCAATTGCCTCTACACCATTTTTTGCCTCTACTATTTCACATGGTATCAGTGAAAGTAAAGTGTTTGCTAGTTTTTTTCGTACTGTCATTGAATCATCACATAATAAAATTTTCATAATATTCAGGATATACCTGAAACACCCCTTTCAAAATAGAATTTATAAAATTCTTTTTTTATATTACCTTAACCATTAGTATAACATTAAATTTTATTATTACATAGTAGTTATACAATATGAACATTATTTGATATAATAAAGGAGGAATCTAATTAGAAAATGGTAATAAAATGAAATATAGAAAACTTAAACAGGAAAATAGGATTAATAAAAAAATAATGGCACTTGCAATTGTAAGTGTTGTTTCTATTACACTTATATTTTTCATGATTATAATTGCTAATTATAATATAGAATTAGTTGAAAAATATTATTCCAGGGGATTTTATATATTTTTTAGTTCAGTGCTTAACAGTATTTCTAATGTGTTCCCATTTTCACTAAGTGAAATGTTTATTGGAGTTCAAGTTTTATATATTTTTTATCTGTTTATTCAAATAGTACTAAAAATTGTTTATAAACAATATAAATATGTAGTTTTAAAAGTTGTAAGTATCATATGTATATTATCTTTGAATTTACTATTTTTCGAGTTATCGTGGGGACTTAATAATTATCGACATGATGTTGAAACCTTATTTGAATTAGATGAAGATGATATAAAGTTGGAAGATTTATATGAAAGTTATAAATTTTTAATTATAGAAGCAAATCGTTTAAGAGAAGAAATTAATAGTGAATATGAGTTAGAAGAATTACAATTAAATGCATATAAAGGTTATGAAAATATGTCGAAAAAGTATTCGTTTATTTCACCTAAGAAAGTTGTTGTAAAGTTACTTATTATTTCGCCGTTATTTTCAAAAAGTGGATATACGGGAATATATTTACCTTATTTTTCAGAAGCAAATATTAATAAAATGGCTCCCATTATAGGGTTGGCATTTACAGCAAGTCATGAAATAGCTCATCAAAAAGGATTTTCAAGTGAAGATGAAGCCAATTTTATTGGGTTACTATCATGTTACTATCATGATGATATTTATTATAGATATTCTGCTTATTTAGCAATGCAAAGCTATGTAGGAAATTCATTATTTAGTAATAATAAAGAATTGTATTATGAATTAGCGGACCTAAGAAGTGAAAAAGTTCTAAATGATATCGATAATAAAAAACAATTTTGGGATGAACACATAGTTGAGCGAAACAAAGAAGTACATGATCAAATCAATGATACTTTTTTGAAGGTTAATAATCAACCAGATGGAATTATTAACTATTCAAAAGTTACAGAATTATTTGTAAAAGCATTCAAAAAAGGTATGTTTGAATCTTTTGAAACCTTAACCTCTGATGGTTAATTATGATGTTAAGTATAAACAATAAAGAAATAGTATATGTAGCTGTTAAGCGGCGGAATGGAGAACTTTATGAAACAAGTTATATCTGTAATACTAATGCTTTTACTAACTGCTAATATGATTTCTGCTAATGTAGTTAGTATGATAGAGGAAAATACCCATACTAACTACATTAAAGAGGCCGAAATTCTTAAAGAACTAGGTTTGTTTAAGGGAGATAATACTGGATTTAACTTAGAACGTCATGGAACAAGAGTTGAAGCGGCAGTTATTATAGTTCGATTACTTGGAATGGAGGAAGAAGCACTTAAATTTAATTA
>JAOZKH010000105.1:0-1902 GCA_029935405.1 Vallitaleaceae bacterium
ACATTTGGTTAATTTTAGCTTCTTAATGTCTTTTACCACAGCTTCATGCCAAACAATTAAATAATGATCCATAATTATATGCCAAGTTCTTCAAAAACCTTATCGTTATCAATATACTTAGCCTCAGAATCATTAAGTCTTTTGTTCATTTCATTAGCTAACTCAAAGTCCATTTGTTTTTCAATTGCCATTTCCATAATCTTAAACTGCTCAAAAGGAATAATGACAGCTTCAGGTTTATTATTCTTAAGCAAAATTTTTGGTGATGTAAGTTCCTTAATAACCTTACCAAGATGTTTTTTAAACTCTGTGATTGGTATTGTCATATTTTCAAATGTTTGTGATATCATAATATTCACTCCTTTTTAAGTATATTATAACAAAGTTTTATATTTAGCGCTATATTTAGTGCGTAATATAGTGCGTAATTATAATGATTGGATTGAGTAATAATTACGCATAATAGTTTGGCTCAGTAATGGGCCTTTTATTATGTTCATATTTTCAGAGCCAACTGTTGTAACGATTGGTGTGGTACCTGTTACCGGACGATACCGTTTTACACTGATTTTGTAGCTATTTAAACCTGCTTGACTTTTAATTGTGGCGAATTCGCCATAATTAAATTCAGGATTATGTATTCGTTCCCATATTCCAAGATATTCTACTGTATTCCGGTTACGTAGCCAATCTGAAATGAAAAAATCACCATCTTTTGCTTTAAGCATATCTGTTAGTTATATATAGTCTTCCTCGTTAACTGTGCTTATCGTTATTTTTGCACCTTGTACATCGTTTTTTTTGCCACTTATTCCTCTCCTTACTTAAATACAACCTTTACTTAAATCTTATTTGATTACACTATCAATGTATCTTGGATAATATATAATCTCCTAATATTTTTTTCTATCCTTCAACTTATAATATGTGTTTCTCAACTTATTAACAATTATTTGGCATTCATCTGATTCTAAATATGCAATTGACATTTCATCTTTTGGAATAGATAAAACCTCGCTCATCCAACTATAAGACTCGTTCTTCGCAGCATTTTTTCTCTTTGTCGGGTGATTTTCACAAATGTAATTTATCATTCTATTTAGTTTCAACCTCTGTTTTCTGATCTCCTTTGACCTTGGAAGTCCTAGTGGCATCAACGTGTACCTATCAGTTTCCACATAAGTATCGCACTTCGGATAATTCTTGCATCGATGTATATAGTTCGAGCTATTTGAATCCTTTGTTTTTTCATCACATTCAAGTTCTGCGTTACAATACGGACAATAAAACACAATTTCCTTGAGCCATTCCATAGTATATTTATGTTCAACAAGGTTCATATAATAATATACTGATGTTCTTATGTTATGAGCTTTGCGACTATGATATTTATCCAGCTCCAGTTCTACTAAATATTGGTCTAAATGCTTTGGACGCAAATTTTTCAGCTTTTGAAGATTTGTATTCTCAGCAGTAAACGCTAGAAATTCCTCAAATGCTCTGTAATTCCAATATACTGAAATGTTATTATCTATTAGAAGGTTATTGAATGATTTTTGGTATTGCATCCCTAAATGATCTACTTTACCAACACCCCTTTTTTTCCAAGTATATCTTTTTTTATTCATTATATCTCACCTCAACTATTATCTAGAAAAAGAATAATACTCTTCACGAAAGCCTCATTTCATTCTCAATTACCTTCATATTATCTCAAAATTTCTTTTAATCATATCATTAGACCCTCAATTCCCGCCAAAACGACGACGCTCTCGACGACAATACCTACAACTACTTGAATCTAAATAGAACTACATCACACTAGATGTAGTTCCACTTTTCTCATGAAAAACTTAATATTTTGTTCTCCACAGGCTATAAACAACGGAGAGAAAGGGATTC
>JAOZKH010000105.1:2002-8385 GCA_029935405.1 Vallitaleaceae bacterium
ACGGAGAGAAAGGGATTCGAACCCCCGGAGCAAATCAATGCTCAATGCTTTTCGAGAGCACCACCTTCAACCACTCGGTCATCTCTCCGTAATAGTTTAAGAATAACTTTATTCATTATATTGATCTTTACACTTAATAATCTTAGCGCTATAAGCTTCCATTTCAACCATTACTTTACCACGTACCACATCATACTTAATAGCTTCTGTACTATGGCCGTTACGTGTTGTTTCAAGCATTTGTTGACAAATTTCTGCATTAGTTATTCCAATTTCCCAAACAGGAATCCATATAGTTTTTTTGTGATCGTTATTGTTAACAGCAACAATAATCTTATCCTTATCATCCCAACGTCCATAAGATATAATATTATACTCACCATAGAGGAATTTAATTGAACCTTGTTTAAGAGCAGGTATTGCTTTTCTTATACTAATTAAAGATTTATGAACTGCAATAAGTTCTTTATCTTCATTACCCCAAGGATAAGTGCGTCGATTGTCAGGATCTGTCCATCCACAGACACCTGCTTCATCACCATAGTATATTGTTGGTGCACCAATCCATGTCATTTGAATAACTACCGCTTCTTTCATCACACCCATATTAACACCTTCATTGGCTTTTGCTGCTCCAACTGTATGTGTACGACCTACTTGGCGGTTCGTTCTAGTTAAAAATCTTGCATGATCATGATTCGATAATTCATTCATTGCTACCTGTAAAGATTGAGAATGATACCTTGCCATATTATGACGCATCGCATCAAAAAAAGCTTGGTAATTACCAACTAAATCATGACGGAATTCTTCACTGTGTTTTTCCATTCCAGTAAGAAACCATCCAACTGGTTCCATAAATGCGTCATAATTCATAACTGTATCCCACTGATCGCCTTCAAGCCAGTCAGTTGGGTCACCGTAATGCTCTGCTAATATCATTGCTTCAGGATTTACTGATTTTATACCTTGTCTAAAATCCCTCCAAAACTGATGATTAAATTCCTTAGTATACCCAAGGTCAGCTGCTACATCTAGACGCCAACCATCAACATTATAAGGTTTGCTAACCCACTTTTTGGCTATTTCCATCACGTAATGATATAGTTTTGGTGATCCCTCATAGTTTAACTTGGGTAATGTTTCATGACCCCACCATCCATCATAATTGGAATTATCTGGCCACGCTTCCTTATTGTAGAAGTGAAAAAACGAAAAGTATGGACTACCGTTAGATGTATATGCACCCTTTGGATAATTATGTGAATTTGCATAAAACTTTTCACGATCCATCCATTTATTAAAAGAGCCACAATGATTAAATACACCATCAAGAATTACTTTTATGTTTCGACCATGAGCTTCATTAACTAAATTTGCAAACAAGTCATTACTCGCCTCAAGATTCATAGTTTCTGTTGTTCTAGTAATATACTTAGAGGCTAGATTATTATCCATTTTCTCTCCACTAAGGATTTCCCCAGTATCATTAATAATTTTTCCATAATGTGGGTCAACAAAATCATAATCCTGCGTGTCATATTTGTGATTAGATGGCGATACAAAAATCGGGTTAAAATAAATAGCGTCTATCCCTAATTCCTTAAGATAATCTAATTTATCAATAACACCTTGAAGATCCCCACCATAAAACTCTCTAATACCATCTGCATCTGGTAACTTATTCCAATTAGTTACTTTCTTAGCTGGCTTACCTATATATAAATATTCATCATCCTCTACATCATTTGTCGTATCACCATTATTAAATCGATCAACAAAAATCTGATACATAACTGCACCTTTTGCCCAATCAGGCGTCTTAAATCCAGGCGCTATCTTAAAGTTATAATAATGATCAGGCTCTCTTGTTACACCCTTTTTATTATAATAAACGTTTAACTTGCCAGTTTTTAATTCAAAATAGTAGCGAACTTTTTTGCTCGATAATTGAATATTACCTTCATAATAATCGAATAATTCATCCTTAGATATAACATTTAATAAAACTCTCTGCTCACCATAACACAAATAAACTTCATCAACATTATCTTTAGCAGTTCGAAGCTTTAAGGTTACTAATTCATTTTTCTCCGGCTCGGCGGGACTTCTATAATTACTTGTGCCATCTGAGTGGATTGCACGCTCTTCTAAAATTGTTTGTCTAGTTTGAATATATGTAAACAATTTTTGCGAGTGACTCATTTGTTCAAAAGGTATTTGTAAGCTCATAATATCGGCTACTTGCCTAGCCTCCTTCTATAGTTATCAACTATATCGTTTTATTCTTTTTCACACACCTTAACATTGTATCTTATTTCTTGGTATTTCGCAATCCTAACCCGCGAATTTACAGTGTTTATTTCAATTATACTTTCTTGTAAAGATCTTTTTCAAAGACATTTTTAATTTTTGCTAAATCAGTTGTCATTCCTAGAATAATCATTAATTTAAGTCTTGCTTTTGGCCCTGAAAGATTATCTCCCATTATAACACCAAGAGATCTAAGACCTTTTCCTCCACCTTCGTAGCCATAGCTATCTAAGACTCTACCCCTAGGACAGCGTGATACAATAACCACAGGTACTTT
This sequence comes from Vallitaleaceae bacterium, assembly GCA_029935405.1. Lineage (GTDB taxonomy): Bacteria > Bacillota > Clostridia > Lachnospirales > Vallitaleaceae > UBA1351. The sequence goes on from JAOZKH010000105.1 coordinate 4,593, forward strand.
TTTCTCGATAGCTTTAGCAATACCTGCAACCATGCGTGGTGGTACATTTCCCCTACCCATTGCCTCAATTACTAATCCTTTATAACCTTCTTTCAAATAGTAATATATCAACTCTGAATCCATACCTGCCACAGTTTTTATCATAGCAATTTTACTCTCAATTGTGTCAGAATCGATAACCTGTATATCTCTTTTGCCTCTATAGTATATTACTTCATCTTGGTCAACAATCCCAAGTGGACCAAAATCCATACTTTGAAATGTATCTAAGCTTAACGTGTGAGTTTTCAACACTTCATCTGCTCCGTATACCGAATTATTAAATACTACCAAAACCCCACGTCCAACAGAAGCTTTTGAAACAACGGTACATATAGCGGCTGATAAATTTGCTGGTCCGTCGTATCCGAGTTCAGAACCATTCCTCATAGCCCCTGTTATTACTACAGGCTTGTTACAATCTAATATTACATCAAGAAAATACGCCGTTTCTTCTAATGTATCAGTACCATGCGTTAAGACAACACCATCTATGTCATCTCGTTTAAGATATTCTTTGATTTTAACTGAGATATCTAACATAATATCTGGAGAAATATGTGGTCCTGGTAATGAGCCATAATGATATGTTTCTGTTTCTGCAATTTTTTCAATACCACTAACTTTCTCAAGAATTTCTTGATCACTAAGTGCTGGTATTGCTGCTTTTAATCTATCATCAATCTTCATAGAAATAGTGCCACCTGTAAAAATAATCGCTACTTTTTTCATAAATCCTCCGTGTCTAATATTTATTCCAATTCTCCCAGAAATGTTCTAGTTCATTGCTCAATTCTATATTACTACGAATTAGTTTAGAATGGAACCATTCCGAAGGAAAAATTTGTCTATATCTTCGCGTTGCAAACCTTCTATCAATAAGAAGTACACTTCCAATATCCACAGAAGTTCTAATAACTCTACCGGCAGCCTGAATTACTTTATTCATTCCTGGAAAAGTATATGCATAGTCAAAACCTTCCCCAAGTTGCTCTTGAAAAAATTCTTTTATGATGTTTTGCTCAAAGCATATCAGTGGCAAACCAACACCTACAATAACAGCTCCTGATAACTTTTCACCTACTAGATCAATTCCTTCACTAAACATACCGCCTAAAACTGCAAAGGCTACCAATGATTTATTAGGATCTTCATGAGAAAAAGCTTTAACGAAATCCTCCCTTTCCTCTTCAGAGAGATTTCGTTCCTGAATCATTATTTCGATTTTTCCGAAATTCCCATTATCTTCATTATTTTCCAATTTATGGAATGCATCAATTCCCATTTGCATATATTTATATGATGAAAAAAAGACTAAATAGTTTCCTTGCTTCATTGTAACAAACATCTGAATTCTACTAGCAATTTCAGATATACTTTCTTCTCTGTCCACATATTTAGTAGAAATACTTGAATCTATCAATAGATTTAATTTTTTTTGTTCAAATGGCGAGGATAAATTCATACCGTAACTACTTTCATTTCCACCAAGAAGATGTTTATAATAGTTCATCGGCAACAATGTTGCACTAAAGTATACAACTCCCTGTTTTTCTACTAATTCTTCTCTAATATTGGGTCTTGGATCAACGCAGAATAACTTAATCAACAGATTATTAGCAATCAAATGATAATACGTTACATAGTTGTCATCATATATCTCATATTTTTTTATAAAATCATATGCAACAAAATAGAATTCTAGCAATACATCCATATATTCCCAATTTTTGTGTATCTTAAATATTTTTTCAGTTCTATATACGATTCCTCTAATATAAGTCTCTAGTTCTAGAGGCGCTTCCTTTGTTTTCTGCTCATAACCATCAATCTTTTTCATTTCTTTACGTATATCAATAAAAACTTTATTTAGTTTATCAAAGTAACTATACAATCTTTGATCTAATTTTTTAACAAGCTTCTTAAGCTTTAACACACTATCTTTATCTATTTCAGCTGAGAACATTTTTCTTCCACGATCAATCAAATTATGTGCTTCATCCACTAATAACGTGTATTTACCTCCGCCATCAACAAAAAATCTTCTAAGTTTAGCTCTAGGGTCAAACACATAATTATAATCGCATATAATAACCTGACTAAACAAAGCTAAATCTAGAGAAAGTTCATAAGGACATATTCTATGAATAATAGCATGTTTTGTTATCATTTCTCTTGTATAGTTATTCTCTTCTTTATACATCTCACTTATCGCATTATTGATTCTATCATAATGTCCCTTTGCATAAGGACATACATCCGGATTACAATTTGTTTCCGTATGAATACATATTTTATCTTTAGCAGTAATCACCACATATTTTAGAGGCAATTTATTATCCATTAATATATTCAAAGTTTTAACCGCAATTTCTTTACCAATAGTTTTTGGTGTAATATAAAATAGTTTTTCAGTCACCCCTTCTCCTATTGCTTTTAATCCAGGGAAAAGAGTAGCAATTGTTTTTCCCGTTCCTGTTGGCGCTCTGCTAAACATTGTTTCAGCATTAACTATAGATTTATATACACCTTTCATAAGTTTTGATTGCCCATCTCTCACTTTTTCAAAAGGAAACTGCATATCTTTAAGGCCTGTAATCATTTCACCCTCAAATTTATCTATCATCTTAGCAAACCTTGTATACAAATCAATTATTTTATCAAAGTAATTTTCAAGCTCATTAAGATTAAACTTTTGAGTAAATTGTTTAATTGTAAAGGAATCTAATTCAATATAAGTTATTCTACATACAGCCTGGTTAAGACCTTCTCTCACTAAATACATATAGGCATATATTTTGACTTGAGCCCAGTGCATTTCATTTTGATCGTTAATATATTCTAGGTTACCACTTGTAGACTTGATTTCATCAATTAATGGTATCAAACTACCTTCATAGGAGTTAATGACACCATCAATTCGTCCTGTAAGCATATAACTTATATCTTCGTGATCAAACATATAATTAAGGCTTACTTCCGCTTCATATGTTTCCTCTTGCTCTCTTTGGAATTTTTGATGTGCTTTTGTTCCATCAACCATTCTCTTATCGCTAAGACTAACCGCAGTAATATCCCCTGACCTAAGTACAAAATCTACAATTTCTCTTACTGAAACTTTATGTAGTTTCCTAATAATACTTTGTGTTTTATCTGATAAAATATCTGACATAATATCCATCCTTTACACCGTACGTACGTTCTTAACTATTATACTATTTTCTAATCTCATGTACAATAAAAAAAGACAAATTCAATAATTTATGTTAAAATAATCTTAATTGCTATTATTAAAACTACTCGGAGGACTCCAATGTTAAAAATATCAGAAGTAATTGGCTTAATCGCTCTGATTATTATTGGCCTAAATCTAACTGCTAACAACGCTTTAGTTAGTATTCTTGTTACATATATGTTTTATCGTGATAAAACTGCAGGATTAATACTAAGATTTTCAGGTGCCATTATGGCGCTTAGTTCAATTCTTATTATTACAGGAATGACTAACTATGCTATTTATGCAAATATTATTATTCTATTAATTCTCACCTTTTTCTCTATAAGAGGTAGGACTAAGGCCTTTAAAGCGAATATGTCTGCAAGAGAGAAATTACTAAAAGAATATGAATCTGAAATCAAACTAAAGAAAGAACGTGTACAAGAACTTCGTACGAAAATTCTACACAAAGATGATGATGATTCTCCATTTGGTATTGAGGGTCAAAGCGTTGACACTATTAAGAAGAAGATGTGG
>JAOZKH010000023.1:0-20510 GCA_029935405.1 Vallitaleaceae bacterium
GCACCTACTATAATTGCTTGATCATCTAATTGTTTATCTAGAATTCCAAGTGCTTTCGTTTGTGTCAAACACGATGTCGTTGCTTCAATAAATTCTGGTAACACATGATCTAGTTGCCCTGGAATTTCTGGTTTAAAGCCATCTTCTTTGTACTCAATATTAAATAACTTCTCTAATTCTTTTTCCCATTTTTCCTTGGCTATAGATATTTCTTTCTCATATTTCGATTTATAATTAATTTCATCTAGTTTTTGAGTCAACTCTTCAAGAGTCGTTTTTGCATCGCCTACAATCATGTGTGCATCCATCTTGCTGGCATCAAACTCTGATACATTGATTGTTAAAAACTCTACTTCTTCATGCTTAAACAGACTTTTAGAAGCTGTTGTAAAATCTGTAAATCTTGTACCTATACCAATGATTAAATCTGCATCTTTTGCAATTATATTAGCTGCTAAGTTACCCGTTACACCTATTCCTCCAAGATTCCATTCATAATCCCACTCAACTGCACTTTTTCCTGCTTGTGTTTCTCCAAATGGTATATTGAATTTTTTAGCAAATTCCTTGAGTGCTCCTGCAGCTTCTGAGTATCTTACTCCACCACCACATATTATAAGTGGGGTTTTTTTCCTATTTATCAAATCAATTGCATAATCAATAGCTTTTTTTGTGGCTGGTCTTCTCTCTATATGATGTACTCTCTTATCAAAAAAGTACTCAGGAAAATCGTAAGCTTCCGCTTGTACGTCTTGCGGCAATGCAATAGTCACCGCACCTGTTTCTGCTGGATTAGTTAATACTCTCATAGCATTTAACATTGCAGACATCAATTGCTCTGGTCGGCTTACTCGGTCCCAATACTTACTTACTGGTTTAAATACATCATTAGTTGTAATACTTAAATCATGTGGTTGTTCTATTTGTTGTAATACCGGATCTGGTTGTCTCGTTGCAAATACGTCTCCTGGTAGCAATAATACAGGAATATTATTTGCTGTTGCAGTTGCCGCGGCTGTAACCATGTTTGCTGCACCTGGACCAACTGATGACGTACATGCATATATTTTTCTTCTGTGATTTTGTTTTGCAAATGCTACTGCTGCATGTGCCATACCCTGCTCATTTCTACCTTGATGTACCACTAAACTACCAGCATCTTCCTCTAACGCTTGTCCTAGTCCCATCACGTTACCATGGCCAAATATCGTGAAAACACCTTCTATAAATTTATTCTCACGTCCGTCAAATTCTATATATTGATTATCAATAAACTTTACCAATGCTTGAGCTACTGTCATTCTATTTGTTTTCATTTATCCTAACCTCCACATTACTTATCTGGCCAGATTTTAGCCGCTTTATCTAGTAGCCAATTATGTGCTTCTTCATCAATTCTTGCAGTCCAAGGATTGTTATCTAAATGTCTAATCATCCAACAATAATACATTGCATATCCTGGAGCTGTTGCCTGCGGATGCACGAGACCTCCTGGAATTGCCGCCATACTGTGATCAGTTATTTTGAAAGCATCTTCTCCAATAATTGCACATCCAAATCCCTGTGGTTTATCGAATCTATAGTAATATATTTCTGGTTGCGGATGATGATGTGGTGGATAACTTGACCATTTTCCAGGATAAGTTATCACCTCACCCATAACCATGTTAGAATAAGGTGCGTTAAAATAATCAAATATTGTCCTGACTACTCTTCTCGATGTATCTCCTAATACGCCTTCGCCAAAAACGTCACTTTTACAATCTGCTGCTCCATAGAATTTCGCTATAAAATCTTGATTATTCTCTGTTTTTTGAATGAGTATTTCTCCATTTTCAACAGATTCTATTTCGATACTGACACCTTTTGAAACATGTAAACAAGAAGGTTCTTCGTCGAATATTGAATGTCTTTCTACATCCACACTTTCATTATTCCATGAGATTTTTAGCTTCCCATCTAAAACCAAAACAGCTATTTCTTTTTCGTTATCTAAAATCACGAGTTTTTCACCTGACTTAAATTTATGGATACTAACATCCATTAGCATATTACTGTGAATTCCATCGATTTCTGAAATAACATTGGTACCGTAAGTCATATCCTTCATTTTAGTAAACATCTTTTCCTCCTTGTTTATCAACTATATTTATTGTGTACAATTGATTCACTCTCTACTCTCTTAGTCTCACTTAATACTGCTTGAGTAATTCTTGAGTATCTTTTGAGTATATTCTATCATTTTATGCGTCATAATTCAATCTATTTATTTTATAATATCTATAATTATCTATTTTGTACTTACTTACCTTGACAACCTAACCATAATAATGTTATTTTGATTATATTCAATCAACATTATGTAGATTAATATTTCACTCATCAACGGAGGTCATTATTTTGAAATATGAACGTATCAATAAAATCGAAAGCTACTTAAAAATATACAAAACATGCTCTTTGGATAATTTATGTGATGTTTTTAATGTATCAAAAAATACTATACGAAGAGATATATCCGAATTAGAATCAAGACATGTTCTGCGCAAAGTATACGGCGGTGTTACTCTAATCAACAATGATGATACGGTTCATATACAAAAACGAGAAAAATTACATACTAACGAAAAAACAATGATTGGAGAATTAGCTAGTGAGCTTATTGTTGATGGAGATATTATATTTGTTGATTCAGGCTCAACCACCATCGCCTTAATTCCATTTTTAGAGCCTAAACAAAATGTAACAATTATCACACATAGTTTAAGCGCCATAACAGAAGCTTCACTACTTAACAACATTACACTTGTTTCAACAGGTGGAATACATCAACAAAAAACAAACTCATTTACAGGTATCTCCACAGTTAACTTTTTAAAAACAGTTAATATAACCAAAGCCTTTATGGCAACAACCGGATTATCCATTGATAAAGGTATTACTAATACTACATATTTAGAAGCTGAGATCAAACAACTAATCGTTACTATCAGTGATAAAATCATTCTTATGGCTGACTGTTCTAAATTTAATCAATCTTCCTTTATGCGCTATTGCCAACTAGATGAAATTAATTATATGATTACCAATCAGAAGCCCACCCACACATATACTGAATTTTTCGAACAAAATAATATCGTCTGTCTTTTTCCTAAATAAAACCTACTTACCGAGGTGACATTGATAAGTAGGCTTTTAATATATGAATCAACGAGTTCATGATTTTTACATAAGTAAATCTGGTAAAAACATTACAAGACCTGGGAAATAAGTTATGATGATTAAAGATGCAATCAACGCAACGATGAAAGGCCAACCCTTTTTCAAGAAATCCACTACTGATACTTTTGATATCGAACAGGTCAGATACATAATGGATCCAAACGGTGGTGATATACCTCCTACTGCTAGGTTAACAATCATAACCAAACCAAAGTGTATCGGATCAATTCCTAATTGCATAGCTGTAGGGAATAACAACGGTGTTGCTATCATTAATAATGCTGTTCCTTCTAAAAACATTCCCATAATCAATAAGAATATATTAACAATTAAGAGGAACATCCACTTATTATCTGTAAACGCAACTATTAGTTGTGTCAATTCTTGTGGAATTCTTTCCCATGATAAATACGCGCCAAACACATTAGCAGAAACAATTACTAACATAATTGAAGAAGTTGCTATAACAGCTTCTCTAAGTATTAGTGGCATATCACTAATCTTTAATTCCTTATATACAAAAAATCCAATAAATAAACATACTAGTATAATTACAGCTCCCGCTTCTGTAGGTGTGAAAAATCCAAAACGAAGACCGAATATAATCATAATTGGCATAAACAAAGCCCATACAGATTTTTTAAAACTACGCCATATTTCAATAGGCGTTGCTTTTGTATCTCGACTTGGTTTATAGCCTTCCTTTTTTGAAATAATGGCAACAGTTACGAAGAGACTTGCCGCCATAATCAATCCAGGGATATATCCTGCTAAGAACATTTTACCCACTGATGAATTAGTCATAACTGCATAAATAATCAGTGCAACTCCTGGTGGTATAATCGGACTAATAAGTGATGAGGAAGCCGTTACCGCTGTTGAAAAAGCTCTGTCATAACCTGCCTTATCCATCTCTGGTACTAATATTTTACATTGCATTGCCGCATCAGCACTAGCTGATCCAGATATTCCACCAAGCAAAGCACTTAGTAGTATGTTAACATGAGCTAATCCACCACTTAAATGTCCTGCAAGTGTTTCACAAAAATTCATTAAACGGCTACTGATTCCAGCATGGTTCATTACCACACCAATCGTAACAAAAAACGGTACTGCTAATAATGTAAATGATTCATTTGAAGACACCATTTTCTGTACAACCATATATACTGGTAGTAAATCATCCGCAAACATGAAGTAGCCAAATGCAGCCATTAACATAGAAATTGCTACTGGAAATCCAAGTGCAAATAAAATGAAACATATAATTATAGGTGCTGTAATCATATCATTTCCTCCTTTTTATTTTTCGGAGTTCTTAGTTGTTTAAAGTCCTTAGTCATTTGAATTATGGTTCTAATTGTCATAAATGAAAATCCTAAAACGACAGGAAGATCAATAAAAAAGTATGATATATGCAACAATGAAGTTGTTTTCTCAATTGCACCCATCATTAAAACACTTGCATTATATGCTACAAATATACTAAACAGTATTACTGTAATATCCACTATTATTTGAACAATATTTTTTATTTTTTTAGGGAATGCTTCTACAATAAAGTCAATACGAATATGTGCTCCGTTTTTATATACTACACTAATACCTAAAAATGTAACCCACACAAATCCAGTTATTGCAATTTCTTCTAATTGTCCATAACGTTTACCAATAATCCATCCTGATAATGTATTAATTAATACTGCCAAAATTGTAATACTTAATGCCATTGAAGTGACAATTTCTTCGAATTTATCAAAAAACTCTTTGACCATGTTTCTCAAAACATTACGCCCCCTTTTTAATATCATTACAAGGGTATGTTTATAAACACACCCTTGTAAAAGCATTTATTTTTATTGCTTAACGTCTTCTAATGCATCTAACATTGCTTGTCCAATTTCAAATCCTAAGATGATTGATTTTGTCGCTTCTTTAAAAGAACTTTTATCTACTGTATTATACGCTACACCTTCTGCTATTAAAATCTCTTTATAATCGATTTCAGCTTGCTCTGCTAATGTGTTTTGCGTTTTTTCAGCATTTAATACTTCTTCTGCAATAATATCACGATACTCTTGTGGTAACGTACTCCAATAGTCAGCACTAATAAATAGTCCAGATAAGTCAAGAATATGACCTGTTTCTGTTACAACATTTTTCACTTCGAACATTTTTGCATTATAAATATTATTTGATGTACCTTCAATAGCATCAACAACACCTTGTTGTAATGATGTATATGTTTCGCCCCATGCAATTGCTGATGGGTTAGTTCCCATTAATTCAAATGGTACTGTAAATACTGGGTTACCAGGTACACGAATTTTAAGATTGTTAATATCTTCTACTGATGTTACTTCATAATCAGTCAAAAGATTTCTAAATCCAGATACAAAGTTTAAAGATAATACATGAATTCCTTTTCCTTCTGATTCTTCTTTTAATCCTTTGATTACGTCCGTATCTTGAAGTTTTGCATAATGCTCAAAACCATCATATAAAAATGGTGCTTGTAATGCTACAAAACCTGGTACGTAATCTGAAAATTGCCCTGGTGATGAGAAAAACATATAAGCTGCACCTGATAAAATCGCTTCTGGTCCATCTTTATAAGATGATAATTCACCATTTGGGTAAACTTGGATATCAACATTTCCATTTGTACGTTTACTAACTGCCTCTGAAAGTTCAACCATAGCTATGTGAACTGGATGTTCAGTGGCTAATACGTGACCCATCTTGATTTCATAAGTCTTTTCTTCTACCTTCTCTTCTGCTTTTTCTTCTGTCTTTGCTGTATCAGCAGTTGTTTCTTTAGTAGTAGTTTCTTCAGCTTTATCTGAACTACATCCACCAAACATTCCAACAACCAAAATAGCGACAAGTAATAATGATAATGTTTTCTTCATAACTTCCTCCTAGTAATCTCCGAGTGAATTTCATAATATCAAATCAATAATGTAAACTCTATGAAGCAATGATTCTTTTTTGATTTTCAATCTATAAACTCCTCTATTTATTTTTATTTTCATTAGTTCAACTCCTATTGCAGAAGTGTTCTAATGTAATAAACGTTTTATTACCAATCCAGAAAAATCGGATTGCTCCATGCAGTTTTGCCATTTAATTCTACACATACAACACGTACGTACTTTTCATCTCCATTAAGCTTATAACTAGCCTCTGTTAAACTCTCACCTTGAGCCCACTCAGTATGACCATGATGCTCGTATGTTATAAATTCTATTTTATTAACCTCTGAACATGTAACGCTTACCACATTATTCTTCACTTCAAAAGATAATATTTCAGGTCCAGTAGAGGAATAAAAACTTCCTTCTTCAATTGCTAATATGATTGCTTCTTTTGACAAACTAGGTGCTTTTACTACGATCCAGCCTTGCTTTAGTTCGCTTTTAATATGATTATCACTTCTTCTAGAATGGGTGTCATCTGCTGCTATGCCCCATATTCTTGCACCTTTTCTAAGTAACGAATCCCAGTACGCGGCCCCAGCTCCTTCATCATCTCCATCAACTGCTGCAAAGCTATTATATATTTCAATCCCACAAAGACCTTCTAGTTTCTCAAAATCTTCTAATTCCAATCTTGACCATTGTGGATGGTTTAATATCACTATATTTCCCGTGTCATTTAACATATTAATCATCTTCTGTGCTTCTTCTATATGTTCGCCTTCTTTAGCTACAGGAATCTCAAAACTAGTACCATGACTTAAGGGAGTTTGGGCTGCCTGTTGGATCGTATTATTCGAACCTTGAATACCACCAAAATGATAACCCTTCCAATCCATATAAGGTTTGTTCTCTCTAACCATCTTTCGTTCAATCGATGGCAACAAGATAAAATCTTCTCTATCTAAATTGCTTAAATCCGTAAATAATTCATGATCTGAAATAGATAAAAATGCATAACCACCAATTCGGTAACTTTCCACTAGTTCTTCTGGTGTTTTCTTGCCATCAGATAATGTTGAATGACTATGTATATTCCCTTTGAACCATAAATCGTCTTTCCTAAATGGATTAATATTCAATTAACTCCCACCTTTCTTAAATAATTTCCTAATACTTTATATTTTTTTTATAATCGTTATGCATCTTGCACAAACTCAAAATAATCATTATGCATCTTGCACAAATAAAGTATATCATTATATAGAATTTTAGTCAACAACTTTCTATATCTGCGGAATATTATTCTATATGTGTTGGTAATATTGCTTTTTTTAAAAAAAATATACTAAATTTGTTTTAAAACCATTTTGCGAATAGCTTTACTAAGCCCTTCATCTTCATTTGAATCCGTCACATAATCTGCATTACTTTTAACATGTGGAAGGCCATTCCCCATAACAATACCTAATCCAACTCTTTTGATCATATCTATATCATTTTCATTATCACCTAAAGCAACTACATCTTTCATTGGTATATTTAGTATTTCTGATAATTTGGCAACTCCATTACCTTTACTGGCCTTAACATTCATAACGTCTACTAATACATCTGTTGAAAAATAAACTTCTAATTCCTTTATTTTTTTTAATGCTTCGAAAGCTTTATGTGTATTTTCGTCTTCATCATAAAATCCAAAGTTATACACTTTAATGTCTGCGTCAATAATATCTTTGACATCTTTGACGATTTCAACCTTTACTCCTGTTTCACTACCATGTTCTGATATCCATTCATAATAATCTTTAACAAGATTTTCTTTTCTTTCACCATACACTGTTTCTAATGTGTATAAATGAAAATATATATCATACTTTTTGAATATTTCTATAATTTTATAACACAATTCTTTACCAATTGGTGTGTCATGTAATATGCTTTTATTTTCAATATCATATATAACCGCACCATTAGAAGCAATAACCGGAGTTTTTACTCCAAGCTTCTTAGCATAGTTACTAACAAAAGAACATATTCTACCAGTAGCCATTGTAAAAAGTATGTCTTCTTTCTCTAAATCTTCAATTACATATTTTGAAGCATTCGAAACCTCATGCTTGCTATTTAACAATGTTCCATCTAAATCACTTACCACTAATTTATACATACAATACCTCTCATACTTTTTATAGAAACCTCATAGTTTACACCTCTAAGAGAGGAGGTCACTTAATGTTTTCACTTCTTATTAAAGAAGTATATCACTATAAAGAATATTAGTCAACCAATTTCTGTATACACAGAATATTATTCCTTATACATGCTATTCCCATACTACTTTTGAATAGCCATTTATTTGATTTTTGTCCCATTGAATGTTATAATTTATTGTAGAACAATAGTAATAAAATACTTCTAAAAGAAAAGGATTTTTCCATGAAACCTTCAGATAATATTTGCTTGGAAATTCGAGGTTTATACCCTTCCATGCACAAAGTAGAGAGAATAATCGCTGATTATATTCTTAAAAGTCACAATGATGTTATTAACATGACTGTGGCTCAAATCGGACGTAAGATTAATGTGGCAGATTCTAGCATAATTAGATTTTGTAAATCCTTGGGATTTTCAGGCTTTAGTGAATTCAAATTACAACTTGCAAAGGGCTTTATTGAGCCTGAAAAACTTATTTTTGAAAACATCGAAAAAGGTGACCACAATCATACTGTTCTCAAAAAAGTTTTTGGTAGCAACATAAAAACCTTGCAAAACACTTTGAAGATGATTCAGCAAGAAAGTTTTAATCAGGCTGTTGATGCCCTTTTAAATGCAGATAAAATTATATTTTATGGTGTCGGTTCTTCCGCGACGATTGTAGATGATTTTTATTACCGATTTATGCGCATCGGTTTACCTGTAGAAGGTATCAAGGACCCACATATTGCCATGATTTCAGCTAGCATGCTTAGCGAAAACTCTCTTGCTATTGGTATTTCGCATACTGGAAAAACTCAAACGACTGTTAATACTTTGAAAATGGCAAAAACTAAAAATGCTCAAACTATGTGTGTAACTAGCTTTTTCAAAACACCTTTAACCGAAGTTTCAGATATCAGCTTAGTTATTTCCTCTTCTGAGGGAACTATAATGAACGAGGCCATTTCTTCTCGTATTGCACATATCACTTTATTAGATAGTCTTTATGCTTGTGTATCACTTATAAAAAGCAAGGAAGTTTTACCACGTATTCAAAATATGAATCATATTCTAAATGATCTACGTTATTAATTAACACTTATATTACTGACCATTATTTACTCCCCTTAGAGGGAGTATTTTAATGTGCAAAAAAATATTATTGATTCCTTTTATAGATATTATCATTTTTTTGGGTAAGTTTTGGTTGTATTTATCATCTTTTGGGTATATACTAGAGTAACTGATATTCAAATCACAAATAAAATGTCAAGTTATACTATTATATTTTTGGAACTCTATCACATCAACTTTTAATTATTATTAGGAGGTCTCAATCAAATGAGCAATCAATTTAAATCCCCATTACATCAAATGGCATCAACAACACCAACAGACTTTTGGAACGATTCATGTTCCATTCCTGAATTAGAATATGCGTTAGAACACGGTGCTGTAGGTGCCACAACTAACCCAGTTATTGTAGGTAATGTATTAAAAAACGAATTTGACAGATACGAAGAACACCTCAAGCAACTAATTAGAGATATGCCTGATGCTCTTGAAGATGATATTGCTTGGATTATTATTCAAGATATGGCTATTGAAGCAGCAAAATTGCTTGAACCAATCTTTAACAAAACAGATGGACAAAAAGGTCGTATTTCTATACAAACCAATACAAAATTTTATCAAAATTCAAGCAAAATGATAGAACAAGCAATATCATTCAACAAATTAGCACCTAATATGCAGATCAAAATGCCTGCAACTTCTGCCGGTATTAAAGCTTTTGAAGAAGCAACTTATAATGGTTGTAGTATTAATGCAACTGTTAGTTTCACTGTACCTCAAGCTATTGCCGTTGCTGAAGCTGTGGAACGAGGCTTAAAAAGACGTGAAGCAGAGGGAAAAGATACTAGTAACATGCATCCAGTTTGTACGATAATGGTTGGTCGCTTAGATGATTGGTTAAAAAATGTAGCTAATAGAGATGGAATTATTGTCACACCTGCTTATCTTGAAATGGCTGGTGTTGCCGCAATGAAAAATGCCTACAAACTTTTTAACGAACGAGGTTATAAGACTCAGTTATTAGCAGCAGCCTATCGTAACCACCATCAATGGTCTGACTTTATTGGTGGCGATGTTTCCTTAACTATTCCTTATAAGTGGCAAAAGCGATTTAACAATTCAGACATTACTGTTGAACCTAGAATGGAACAACAAGTTGATGAAACAATTATCAATTCACTCAAAGAACATTTTCCTGATTTTGTTAAAGCTTACGAGCCTGACGGTATGACCATTAAAGAGTTTGATACTTATGGTCCTGTTAGTAAAACACTTACACAATTTTTAGATAGTTATGATGATCTTATAAAATTTATTCGTAATCACATGATTCACATTTATTAATGACATCATTTTTCACGAGTAGTCTTTCCTGACTTTTACTCAAAAATCCAGTATATCAATTATTGATATACTGGATTTTTAATATGTTTACATCTTCACTATTCGTATTCTTCAATAAAACTATACTTCTCCCCGCCCTTACGATATCCTTGAATAGCCTCTACATTAACGTTATGAGTGCTATTAAATACGTTCATTGCAACATGCGGATTATCTGTTTGCAGTTTTTGTATCAATTTTTTCATTTCAATACGTTTTGAGCCGCCACCTTGTCCATCTAAAGCGCATTTCTCTGTAAAGCTACAAGCACATTGAATAAAATTCAATTCATTATATTTCATCCACTCAATAACTGTTGCTTCTTTAATTAAATACAATGGGCGTATTAATTCCATGCCTTCAAAATTCAAGCTATGAAGTTTTGGCATCATAGTTCTTATCTCTCCACTGTATAACATGCTCATAAGAGTTGTTTCAATCACATCATCAAAATGATGCCCTAATGCAATTTTGTTGCACCCTAGGTCCTTAGCATACCTGTATAGATAACCTCTTCTCATTTTGGCACACATATAACACGGATTAGCATCCATACTGTCCACAACTTTAAAAATATTTGATTCAAATATTCTAATTGGTATTTCTAATGTTTTTGCATTATCTTCTATTTTTTTTCGATTAATCTTATTATATCCTGGATCCATAACAATGTATTCTATATCAAAGGGATATATTGAGTATTTATGTATTAACTGCATACACTTTGCTAATAACATTGAATCTTTACCGCCAGAAATACAGACTGCAACTTTGTCTCCTTCTTCAATTAGTTCATAAGTTTTAATACCTTTAACAAACTTTGACCAAATTGTTTTTTTGAATGTTTTGCTTATAGTTCTTTCCACTTCTTGTGCTCTATTCATTTTTTCCTCAATTCAAATGATTAACTTTACTGTGCTATTTTTTTTGTTCTTATTCCTCTATTTCCTTTATTCTTGTTCATTTTTTCAACTCGTCCTGAACCTACTTTTTTTTCATTTTCTAAATAACCTTCTTCAGCTTTTTTGGTAGCTAAAAGTTCTTTCATTTTTTCCATATCTTTAATTGACATTTTTCTCCATTTCAATATTTTTATTATTTATTCTAGAGTTGATTAGTTAGTTAGTTAGTTAGTTAGTTAGTTAGTTAGTTAGTTAGTTAGTTAGTTAGACAACCAACTCTATACTTTGAACTGACCAACTTGTCCACTTAAACTCTCTGATATTTTAGATTGTGAGTTAGCAACATTTGCCACTTCATTAATTGCTTTTGACACCTCTCCTACATTGTTTGCTATTTCTAACGAGCTTGCTGTCACTTCTTCAATGGCACTTGCTATTGAGTTTATTGCATCATTTACTTCTGAAATAACTTCGTTAATATTTGATGAATTATTATAGAACTCTTTCATTTGTGTTTTTGTGTTTTCAGCATCATTAGCGTACTGTACACCTGCATTAATTAATTTATCATAATCTTTTAATACTCTTACATCAATAAACTCTAATATGTTTTCTGAACTATCTGAAAGATCTGAAAATGCAGCTTCAACATCAGTAATTAAACCATCTATAATCAGTGTTGTTTTTGTTGATTCTTCTGCTAACTTTCTAACTTCATCTGCTACAACAGCAAAACCTTTACCTTGTTCACCAGCTCTTGCAGCTTCGATTGCTGCATTAAGTGCCAAAAGATTAGTTTGTTGTGCTATAGATTGTATTGATTCTGACATTACCTTGATTTCACTAACAACTTTTCCCTTTTCGACTGCTATTGATATATCTGTTTTCTTTGATTGATACATTTCAACTGCTTCATTTTTAGCATTTTCTGCATCTGATTTCATTTCATTTGCCTTGCCAGAAATAGTGTCCGCATTTTCTACTCCACGTTTTGATTCTTCTAATAATCCAACTGAAACATCGCCTATTTGATTTCCTGCAGCACTTATTTCTTCAATTCCAGCACTTGTTTCTTCCATTGCTGCCGCAATTTCTTGAGCAGAAAGATTCATGCTCGTTGTTTGTGAACTTGATTGTTCTGTCATTGCAGCAAGTTCTTCACTCGCAGCACTTAAATCCATCGTGTTTCCTTGCACACTCCCAATTAAACTTTTTAACTTGTTAGTCATATCACTAAACGCATGACTTAGTTGACCAATCTCATCTTTTCTTAATAAAAACTTTTGATCAATTTCATTAGAAAAATCTCCGCTAGCTATAACTTCAATATTAGATACTATTTTTTTTAAAGGATTTGCTATTTGTCCACTAAAAACAATAGCAAAAAGCATTGCTATTATAGCTACAATAACACCTACTGTTATAATTCCAATATTTAAAGAAGCCATTTCTTGAATTTCAGCTTCTCTGCTTTCGACAAGTTTTATATAACCAGCTATATCATCCTTATAATCTAAAAATGGTACAACAAAAATATTAAATTGTTCATCCTCTGATCTATAATATGTATGTTCACCAGCTTTTATATGCTCAATTACTGAATCACCATGTACATAACAAAGTGCCGATTCTGCACCTTCATGTAAATCTTCTTCTACCGTTGAAGCAATCAATGTATTATTCCCATCTTTTATAGAATATATAAAATATTCTCCAGGGCGAAGTATTTCTAATTCTTTTAGAAACACTTCGTCAAATTTTATACCATATTCTACAGTACCTAAATGTTTACCTTGATATGTCATTGGGACAACAACTCTTAAACCATAACCTGCAACGCCTTCTTCAATACCGCTAACCATTACTTTATTTGCATTAGCTTCATTCACTGTAAACCTAAAACCAGACAAATCATCACCAAATTTTTCAGGCTTATGAAGTCTTAAAAACGAAGTAGAATCAGGTAAATGAAATTGGAATTGTGCAATACTTCCTTTGATTGCTTCAAAGTTTCCCTCAAGCATTCTTTGTAAAGCTTCTCTGTTTCTATTTGCAAACTCTTCTTGCACCACTGTATTAGTTGCAATTGCTAGAACTGCCACTTCAGTAGCTACTACCTTTGTTTCTATTTTTAACTGTATTGTATGAGATAATTCTTCATATGCTTTAAGTGAATTTTGATCAATTATATTATTCGTAATATAATTGGCGTACAGGGCTAGTACCGTCGTTACCATAATAACTAATGCAAGTATTAATACAATTAATTTCGCTTTTATTTTCATACAACCCTCCATCTTAATATTTGGTTTGTATATTTGTTATGTTTTTGTGTCAAGTTTCTATTTTTTTGAAAATATCATATGCTATCATTTAATTATACACTTTACTATTCTATATGACAAATTTTTTTGCCAATATAATATGGTAAAAAATTTATATTATTATTCTTTATAATTCAGTCTTCCAAAATTTTGGTGTTAATAACGCAATAACTGTAAACAACTCCAACCTTCCAAGTAACATAAAAAATGATAGTAAAAGTTTACTAAATACTGAAAAGTCAGCATAGGTCTGTGTAGGTCCGACAAATTCAAAACCTGGACCAATATTACCTAATGTTGCTGCAACAGCACTAGTAGCACCCATAAAGCCAATACCTTCTAACGAAATAATTATTGATCCAAATGCAAAAATCAACATATATAACATAAAAAAACTTGCTATATTAAGTAGCGTATCATCAGCAACTGGCTGACCACCAACTCGTACAGATAGAATTGCTCTTGGATGAAGAATCTTTGTTAATTCTCGCTTAAGTACTTTAATAAGTACTAATATACGCATAACTTTGATTGAACCACCTGTCGAACCAGCACTACCACCAACAAACATTAATACAAATAAAACACCTTGTGAAAAGGTTGACCATTGTTCGTAATTTGCCGTTGTATATCCAGTCGTTGTTATGATGGAACTCGTTTGGAACAATGAATGTTTGAAAGCTTCAAACCAATTATGATAAAGGCTAAAATTAGTATCAATTGTAATAGCTAAAACACTTACAAAAATAATACCAAGATAAAGCCGTAACTCACTGTTTTTAATTACATCTCGCCACTTACCTTTGAACAAATCATAGTACAATGAAAAGTTTGTACCTGACATGATCATGAAAATCGAAATCACAATAAATATATATGAATTATTAAAAGCACCAATACTTCCATTTCTTGTAGAAAATCCACCTGTTCCAAGTGTTCCAAATGTGTGTACAATTGCTTCAAATGGTGTCATACCACCAAACATTAATAAAACAAACTCTGTTAGTGTTATTACAATATAAGTTACATATAGTATCTTTGCTGTATCTTTAATTCTTGGTACAATTTTATCTGCAACAGGTCCAGGACTCTCAGCTTTAAAAATATGAAACCCACCTGAACCAATCAGTGGGAGCACTGCTACTGCAACTACAAGTATACCCATACCACCTATCCAATGGCTAAAAGAACGCCAAAACAAAATACCCTTTGGCAACACTTCTATATCTTTAATAATTGTTGCTCCTGTAGTTGTAAAACCTGATACTGTCTCAAATAATGCATCAACAAAACTTGGTATGCTACCTGACAAATAGAAAGGCAATGCTCCAAATACAGAGGCAAATAGCCATCCTAAAGTTACAATTGCTAAGCCCTCTTTTACTTTAATAATATTTTTCTTTGTTGGTATTCTCGTCAAAGCAGCTCCACAAACACCAGTAATTATACTACTTATAAGAAAAGCTGGAAAATCTCCTTCTCCAGTTATAAGTGCAATTACTAAAGGCGGTATCATTGTTAATGCAATAATTAACAATATATACCCTAATACTTTAAACATCATTTTATAATTCATTGGCGCCCTTCCTTCAAACAGAAAAATGTTTCAAGAGCTGGTACTTCTGATAGAAGTGAAAATATTACCATTCGATCTCCTGCTCTGATAATAGAATTACCTTGTGGAATAATTACTTCATTATTATGCACTATTGCTCCAATAATTATTCCTTGAGGTATATCAATATCCATGATAGGTGTATTTAGTACTTTTAGATTATTAGCCGCAATAATCTCAGTTACTTCAGCTTGTCCATCAAGAAGTAATGATACTGATACTACATGTCCACCTCTAATATGTTTAAGTATTTCACTAGCAGTGATATTTACAGGATTAATTGCTAGGTCAATACCTAGTTTCTCAATAATATGTACATAGCTTTGTCTAGAAATTTTAGCAACAACTTTACGTACACCTAATTGTTTTGCCCTAAGTGACATAAATAAATTCTCTTCATCAAATCCTGTAGTGCCTATAAAGGCGTCCATATCTGCTAGATTTTCCTCTTCAAGGAGATTAATATCTGTTCCATTGCCATGTATAACCAAAGCATTTCCATGTAATGTTTCTGCAAGTATCTTACAACGATTTATATCCGATTCAATAATTTTAACAGACATTCCTTTTTGAGTCAGTTTATCTGCTAAATAAAACCCGATTTTTCCTCCACCAAGTATCATAATTTTTTTAATCTGCTTTTTGCCTCTGGTTGCGGAGAGTTCCATTGCAATACTTGCCACCTTTTCACGTTGTCCTATAACATATATAACGTCATTTTCTTCTAGTACTGTGGCACCGTAAGGAATAATTATGTCGCTATTTCTAGATATTGCTACTATAAGTAGTCGATTTATTTGGCTTATATCACTTAGTTTCTTTCCAACAAAGTGAGGTGAGTTTTTAATATTAAAATTAACTAGCGAAACTTTTCCATGAGCATAATCTCCAAAGTAGAAGGTTGAACTCTCCATCAAATATCTAGATATTTCATTAGCTGTCGCAAGTTCCGGATTTATAACACGATCAATTTTGTAAATTCGTTTCAAAAACTCAAGTTGGTTAGCATATTCAGGCGTTCTAATGCGTGCTATTGTGTACTTGCACCCTAGCTTTTTAGCCATTGAACTAATAAGTATATTAGTATCATCATTGCTCGTTACCGCAATAGTCATCTGATATGTATTTATTTTAAGTTCTTCAAGCACACCTTTTACCGCCCCATTGGCGTTAACTGTTAGTACATCCAAATAATTTTTTATTGTTTCTATGACTTTTGCATCATTATCAATAATTGTTATTTGAATTTCACCATTAAGCATTGCTGTGGCGAGTTTTGTCCCTAATTTTCCTGCTCCTATAATTAATACTTTCATATAGCTCCAGACTTTATTTTTTTTTGTATTATAGAATTTTATACTATTTTAACTCTAATTGCAACTAGTCTTTCCCTATCAATAAATAACCGCGCAATTGTCACCTTTTTCCTTTGCTTCATACAGTGCTAAATCCGCTTGTTTATAAATATCTAAAAAGGTTTTAGAACCTATTGTTATATTCGTAAACGCCCCAATACTTATCTCCACTAAAGGCAAATTACAGCTAACATCGTACTTTTGTCTATAAACATTTTCAAGTATTCTGTTGGAAATAACATGACATAATTCTGTTGAACACTCTGTAAGAATAATACAAAACTCATCTCCACCAATGCGTCCAATAATATCTTTCTTTCTTATGCTTTTTTTCATAGCATCCACAATTCCAACAATAACTATATCACCCACTGGATGTCCATATGTATCATTAATAATCTTAAATTTATTAATATCAATGACCATTATGCTAACAGGGCTTTCTTTAATTAAATCGTAAGATTTTTCAAGTGCATTTTTATTATATATTTGCGTCAAGCCATCATAATTCGCTTTTTGTATAAGTTCTGCTTGTATATTTACTTGATTTGTAACTTCTTTAATCACTACAACGCTTCCCTTTTTTTTACTATTTTTAGCAAGAATATGATGTACTTCAACATCAAAAAACATATCACTTAAAGGTCTTTCTATCTTTATTTGATATTGAGTATTTTTTTTGCTCTTATGAATCTCTTCCAAAGAATCTTCATCAAGTAGTGATTCACATTCTTCCATGAATCGCCTCGCTGAAATATTACTCTCTAATATTTTCCCTGTATTTGATAGCACTATAATACCCTCCGACAGAGTATCAAACACCCATTCTTTTGCTAAAGGTGAAACAGATAAAAAGTCATATTTTAAAAAGCCAATACCAATAAATAGGTAAGGTATCGTCAAAATAATGGACATTGACACTGTAATTCCTAACTCTTCAAGCCAATATTGTCTAAGTAACAATAGTAATAACGCTAATAAAAACCCAATAAAAATCATACTTACTTGCTTACGCATGTTTTTAAATGTTTTGAATAAATGTCCAAATAATAACATCGTTGCAAACCCCATCAATACAAAACGAATAATAACAAAAAACATGCCTAATAATGTTGAAGACACCATTAACGTACTACTTCCTTGTTCATATACTAAATAAACCTCTGACCTTAAAAGATGATGAATTGGGTCTGTAAACAATAAAATCATTGCAAGTGTATTTAATAATATGAAAATCCTCAGAATGTGCTTATATATTACTCTCTTAGCTTCTATATACAATATAACAAACCAATAGTTTAGAATCGATACACAAACCATTGCAAACTGTATGATATTTCGAAATAAAACTTTTAAATAAAAAGAGTCCACGATTAATTCAAGCATTGTGGCTAATGTCCAAATACCAACAAATATCATAATATACAAAAATACCTTCGAGTGCTTTTCATCTCTATTTTTATAACTTAGCAACGCAAGTATTAATATAATTAATAAGGAAAAAGTATTTAAGTATATATATATCATCTGCATTTTTGTCCTCCTAGTAATACTAGGTAAGTCTATCATAATTAGCTATATAATTCTACTATTTATTCATCTAACATAATGCATGAAGCTTCATACTTATCTTGACTTTTTTGATATTGCTTTTCTTTATATGGAAAATCTTTATCAAAGTTGTTTACTTCATTTTCATTTATCTCAAATATATCTGAAAATTCTGCATATCCAGAAATATTATTCAGCGCACCTTCATAAAGTGGCAACACCAATAATCCTTTATAAAATTTCCCATCAGGCATTGAAACATTATACTTTTTACCACCTAAAAATCCGTATGGCTCATAGTGATATGGATATCCCAATATTAATATTGCACGATATCCCATTATCGGTATAACAGAAAAGAGCAAATTTCTCTGCTCTTAACTTTGATTGCTGTTTATTTTTTATTATGTCGTTTGTTGTTATACATCATATTATCGGCTTTTGCCAATACTATTTCTTTTTTTTCTTCCTCATTGAATATTGTTCCATATCCAAAAGAAACAGAAACTTTCATTCCCTCTATACTTTCTTTTTCGCAAAGCTCTTTTATACGTTTAATCAGTTTTTCTGCTTCATAGCCACCAGTTTCAGGTAGCAAAATAGCAAATTATCCTGACTCGTATATATGATTACGCTGTGGAGTAGGTACTCCCAATTAGCCTCACGGTCAAGCATGCGCATACCCTCTTCCCATGTTTCACGTTGAATCATATCTTTTTTTATACTAACAGCAATTTGAATTTCCTCATTCACATTCAATGATTGCCAAACATCCTCTATCTCCTTACCAAGCTCGACATACCCTACCAATTTCTGATTATCATAAACTGGCTGAACCACCCGTAAAGTGAAAGTACTCAATGGGCCAAGTTCAATACCCCACGCGAACTTTCCGGTACGTTCAGCCTCCAAAGCAGTAAAACGTTCAATCTTATCCCCATATTTTTCTGGTTTGTGAACCCTCAACAGACAAGTACGGTCTACATCAATAAAATAGAAGTGGGTCAGGGATTGTTCCTGGTGCAACGTTTCGAACAGACCTTTCCAGTCGGTTGAGAGACTTTTAGTATCTTCAGTGCTCAAAGCCTCACGTACACGAGGATCAAGGGCTATTGACTGCGCTGTCGCGCTCAAACCATCAGCCTGCTGTTGCAAAGTCATCTCCAAGTCCTTAGTAATATTATCGCTAAACATTTCTATTCTTTCGGATATGTTTTCAGACTGCAAATTCCATAGGAGCACAACTTCGCTGACAATTAATGTTATTAACAAAATTGTCATAAATGGCAATAGGCGAAACAAAATCGGTTTAGGTGAATTCGATACCCTCCTCATGGCAAATCGCTTATGGTTACTTTCAGAAGAGTCTTTCTTTTTCATCTTCTTCATCTTCATCTTCATCCCAACTTTCATATCACTCATTTTTAATATATGTTTCTCTATTTTTTATTATCATTAAAGTTATAACTATACACTCAATTATAACTTAATTACTTATATATATCCACAATTCATAATAAAAAAAAGTACTTGCTCTTACAATGCTCTCCCTTTATTTTAGAATTTTAATTATGATTAAGGTGTCAAAACTAAGTCTCTCAATAACACTAATAAGCTGAATCGTTTGGTTTTCTAAAGAGCATAACATGGCTTCCTCAACATATGCTGGGAACACGTTGATTCTTTGAGAGATACTTAGAGACAATGAATTAAAAATATCTTGTTTAATTATATATCTACAGGTATTATTAATTATGAAGCATTAGTTTGCTACTAATAATTGATTTTTGATTTAATCATTTGATTTGTGATTAAAGGAAAAGCTTCAGTTTATGATAACGGCGAAGATGTTACTGTAACACCTGGTGACGTTGTTCAAACAAACTCCGGCGAAACTCATTCGATCAAAAACATAGGTGATACCACCTTAAAATTCATCGCACTAATAATACAAAATTAAATTTTTC
>JAOZKH010000023.1:20610-29087 GCA_029935405.1 Vallitaleaceae bacterium
AAAAAGCCTTATGCTATTGGAGGTGTTCCTTCTTCGTTTGCAACAACTACATCGATTTGAATTAATGCATCTTTTGGTAAAGCTGACACAGCAACTGTTCTTCTTGCAGGAGTACCACTCGGGAAGAATGTTGTGTATATTTCGTCTACAGCATCAATATCTTCGATATTTTTAAGGAAGATATTTACTTTAACTACTTCATCCATATTATGATCAATACTTTCTACAATTGCCTTAATATTTTCTAAACATTGCTTTGCTTGATCTTTTACCTTATTAGCTACCATCTTACCAGTCTTAGGGTCTATAGGTAATTGAGCCGAAAGGTGATTGTAATGAGAAAAAGCTACAGTTTGTGTAGATAATGAACTTATTGGTGCATTTTCTGTATTGTTTGCTTCTATGATAATGCCATGTCTATCTTCAATAATTTGTGGTGGTGTCCCATCGCCATGTGCAACTACTGCTTCGATTTGTACTAAAGCATCCATAGGCAAAGCTGAAACTTCAACTGTTGTACGTGCAGGTACATATGCTACTGCTCTAGCTATAGCTGAGTCTGGGAAGAATGTTGTATAAACTTCATTTACAGCTTCGATATCAGATAAGTCTTTCAGGAAGATATTTATTTTAACAATATTATCAAAAGAAACATCAATACTTTCTAAGATTGCTTTGACATTCTTCAAACATTGTACAGTCTGCTCTTTTATACCATCTACTACTATTCTACCTGATTTGGGTTCGATAGGTAATTGAGCTGAAAGGTTATTGTAATGAGAAAAAGCTACAGTTTGTGTAGATAACGAACTTAATGGTGCATTTACCGTGTTATTCGTAAGTTTAATAAGGTCACCTGATTGTGGTGCGTTTGGAATCGAACCTTCACCATGTGAAACAAGTGCTTCGATTTGCACCATAGCATCCATAGGTAAAGCTGCAACTGCTACTTTTGTTTGTGTAGGAACATATGTTGGGAAGAATGTTTTATAAACTTCGTCCACAGCATCAATATCTTTGATATTTTTAACGAATATCGTGATTCTAACAACATCGCTCATAACATGATCGATGCTTTCTACAACTGCCTTAATGTTTTCAAAGCACTGCTTTGCTTGCTCTTTAATACCGCCAGCTACTAATTTACCAGATTTTGGATCTATAGGTAATTGAGCTGAAAGATTATTGTAATGAGAGAAAGCTACAGTTTGTGAATATGGACCGATACCTTTTGGTGCATTTTCTGTATTTCTTGCTGCTACTGCGTTATAGTTGCTCATAATAATATTCTCCTTTTTTGATATATTTATTAATATTGACTATGTTAATTACTCATACTTAATTTTACTAGAGTATAGTGTTATACATTATAATATAAACGTTTGACCTACTCCAAGGTCAAGGTTTTTCCATTTTTTTGTATTTCCGATTTTTTTTGCGGTATTTTGCCAAAATAATAGATTTTTGATATAATCAGATGCATGAAAGCGAGATGATTATGAAAGATAAATTCCTTATTGGCGAATTGGCCAAAATATTCAACATTAGTACAGATACCATTAGACATTATGACAGAAAAAACTTACTAAAACCAGAGCTTCATTCTGAAAACAACTATAGATACTATGATATTGCTAGTATGTTTAAATTAAGTCGTCTTCTTTTTTTGAAAAATCTAGATATTCCTTTAAGCGAGATTGAAGCCTATATGAAAAACAAAAACGCTGACAGATTATTTAAAATGCTTAAAAAAAAGAATGAAGAAGTAGATTTAAAAATTCAACAACTTACAAATTTAAAATATAAGATTAATTCAAAACTAGATCTTTTTGATTATGCAAAAACCAAACTAAACCAAATAAGAGTGACTACACTTGAACCTCGAAAAGGAATATTCTTAAATACATATGGTCTAGGGAATTCAGCTGAAGCAAAAGAAATCTTTATGAGAAGTGATAATTTTCTTAAAATGAGTTCATGGCTTGTAGAAGGTGAGGTGTATACCTCTATCCCTAAATCTGATATGGAAAAAGGCATCTTTAATCAATTCAGATATTTCATTAAAGTTGAATCTACTGATAAAGAAACAGATGCTCAATTGGTCTTGCTACCAAGGAGCACTTATGCACGTTTGACAGTCATAGGCCCCTATGAAGAGTTAGTAACACATTATAGAACACTAGTTGATTGGATTGACGATAATAACTACGAGATAACAGGTGATTCAATAGAACACAATATTGTTGATAACGATTACTCTGATTCATCAGATGAGTTCATTACAGAAATTCAAATTCCAATAAAACCAAAATAAAAGTTATTTAGAAAGTTTCATATCAGATAATGTATTAACAAGACATATCTTACACCAGGTTTTTTCATTATCTCTAAATAATAAATAGAAAGGTAGTGTAAAACATAAAAGCCCTAACCAAGTCAAATTAATACGTTCATTAGTTTTCAGGCATTATAGAGATTGGTTGTTGTTGTGTAACACAGTGTATCATACCACCATCTACATAGAGATCTCTCACATCAATACCTATAATTTCTTTATCGTAATATAGTTTTTGAAGAATTTCATTGGCTACTTGATCATTTTCATCGTTGTAATTTGGTACAAGAACAACTTTATTTGCGACATAAAAATTAGTATATGCGCCTTTTATCCATTCACCATCAACTTTTACTACGTTGTTTTTTGTAGATGGTAAGAATATAAAATCATAAGGTCTGCCATCAATATTTTTAGCAGTAAGTAATATTTTTTCATCACCATCTTCTAATGTTGTCACATCCAAATCAAAAATATCATCAGCAACAATTATTTGATCATCGTAGAATTTCATCATTCCATCAATATGATTATCCGTTATATCCATCCCCGCAACACCTTCTAACCAAATAAAGTTTTCAACACCATAATAAGTAGAAAGATAATGCTCAATCTCTTCAAGTGTAAAATTTGCAGTTCTATTATCATTATTTACACAACTCAAAGTAGACATAAGAGTGCCGTTACCATCGACTTCTATTGCACCACCTTCCATAACCATTGAAATGTCTATTTTTGAAATACCTGTTGCTATACTTATTAGACTTGGAATGACATTATCATTCTCAAAAGGTGCTTTATTTCCCCATCCATTAAATTCCCAGTTTTCCAAAACCAGTTTTTTATTGTCATCAAAGACAAAGATTGGACCATTATCCCTTATCCACACATCATCAGTAGGAAAGATATAAAAATCTATCTTTGTTAGGTCAATATTTTCTTTTTCTAGTAAATTGATGACACGTTTTTTTTCAATTTCATTATAAACAATTAAATGTACGTTTTCGCCTTTTATGAGCCCTCTAGTCATTTCAATCCAAATTGGATCGTAATAAGTTGTAACATTTTTGTAAGTTTTATTATGTGGCCATTGCAGCCAAGTGCCTTCATGTTCAATTCCCTCATGCGGGAAGTAATATTGTGCTGTTTTATCTAACAGTTCCGTTTCAAAAGATTCCATTTTTAAGGATTCCACTTCTGAAACATTTTCATTTACGCACCCTCCAAATAAAGTAACCAATAGAATAAGTAGAATTATTGTTGTTTTGTTTGTCATATTAATCTCCTTTTGTTGTTTGCTAATTAAAGTTTAGATCAAGAGTAAATATGTTGTGTAGAATTGACTCGAAACTACTGGACTGATAGACAATTAAATATATTAAGCTATTTCTCACTATATGCAACCGCTCTTATGGGTGAACCATCTGCTTTTTCTATTTTAAGCGGAAGGCCACTGAAAATATGTCTTTTACCGATAAGTTCTTCTAAATTCTTTAGATTTTCTATAATCACCATTTCACTATCCAACACATTTTTGTGTATTTCAAAGGATTTAGATTCAAACAAATCAATTGAGATGGTATCTACACCAATACCTTTAATATCAAATTCTATTATATACAAACACGCCTCTAAAGTTAGAGCTGGAAAATCTACAAAGTAGTCATCAGTTCCCCATTTTTTGTCCCATCCTGTATACAGTAAAACAAAATCACAAGCCCGAATTTCTGATTCATAGGATTTCAAAATATCAATACCAATTTCATGGTTTACATTAGAGCAATCAATCACTACAGCAGGCCCTATAAAGGTACTCACATCAAAATTATCTAATAACTTCCCGCCTACTAACATATGACCTGGTGCATCCATATGTGTGCCCGTGTGAGAATACATCGTCATTAGCTTTTCTCTAAAACCATTTTTTTCTAAGGTACACACGTTTTCTAATATTGGTTTTTCAGTACCTGGAAATACTGGCATATCTTCATTAATAATATGTGTTAGATCAATTATATTCATTAGTCCTCCAAAAAATGTTCAAATCTATTAATATAACAAAGTTCGAATCCTTTATTAGTTACCATCCAAATCAACTAATTGTTCTGAATTATTACTCACTATTCCCTCTAATTCAGCAGAAGTCTCATCGACCACCTTAGATATTTCAAAAGTATTTTGTAGTTTTTCAAGCGAATCATTGGCCATTTCGCTCATTTCCATCTCGGATTCAGATTGATGCATTATTCCTTCTGATATTGAGGAAATTGCTGTCATGACATTTTTACTAGTATCCTGAAGTTGATTTAGATTTGATTGTGTTGAGTGTACATTCTCATCTAATATATCTATAGTTCTCTTAGCTAATAGCATCAGTTCATTGAGTTGTTCAAGTACTAACTCTGATTTATTTGAGATATTTTGGCATCACGAATATAACCATATCTCCATTTTGTAATCAGTACAAGCATTACTATAACAAAATCCATTCTAATTATATTATCATACCCTACAGATTTTTCTGCAGTTTCATATAATAGA
The DNA here is from genome assembly GCA_029935405.1 of Vallitaleaceae bacterium. GTDB lineage: Bacteria > Bacillota > Clostridia > Lachnospirales > Vallitaleaceae > UBA1351. The sequence goes on from JAOZKH010000023.1 coordinate 25,487, forward strand.
CCATTATCTACTATCCTAATAGAAATAACACAAAGCACATTGACTATAACGAGTTTCGTATTATAGTACAAAGCTGTCATTGCTAATCCAATCATCATAATAAGGAAATAATATGATAAGGACTTATCACCTAGAACTATTAACACGTTTAGTGAAATAGGTATTAGTGGCAATGCAATACTTTTAACTACCTGAGGTATTATCCCTATAAAGTATAATCCAGGTAAATCCTAAATTATATTTATTTGCTTTTTTGTAATCGATATCAATTTTTTAAATTTTCTTTCATTTTTTTCTCCTCCATTTTTTTACCATATCGCTGGCAGCTGCTACTAATAGGCCTATCCCAGTGGATATAGTTCTTGAATCAATAATCTCTATCTCTCCATCTAGCATCATTTCTCTAGCAATATGTGCATTTTGATTTGTTGCGGATAATTTTGATAAAATCGAAATGAATAACACCTCATAGCCTTCAGCCACAAACTTCTCAAAACATGATGAAAATCCGCTGGTGAAAGAGCTGCCGTTTTAGGTAATTCGCCATGCTTCTCAACTAATCCATAAAGATCTTCTTCCTTAAGTTCCACCGTATCCTTATACTGTTTACCACCTAGGTTTATATATAATGGTACTATGGTTATGTCCATTTCTTTAACTATTTCTTTTTGGTAAATCACAAGTACTATATGCTATTATCTTAATCCCATTTTTTATAATAAATCCTTCTTCATCCATAATAGCAAAAGTTGAAACCCTTTACAATAGCATTCACTGTTATCAATAACCAAAATATGTTATAATTCATTTTTTAAGTACTAGTCGCGCTCCACGTAGTGGATTGTCTCGGCAGGAAAGTATCCTTAACGCAAATCTCGGTGGTTTTACGAGTTTGCTTAAAGTATGATTTTCTAGAGAAACACACAAAAGCCTCCAACAATGGGAGACTTTTACTATATATATGTTTATTGTTTTTTTAATTTAAACACTTGAACCATTTCATCTAACTCATGAGCTGTTGCTATATTCTCTTCTGCAATGGCCAAGAATTCATTGGTATCTCTTGAGATTGCTTTCGTTGTATTAAAAATCTCAGCAACACCTTTTTTACCTTCTCTAGCTCTTGCTGCTTCTATTGATGCATTTAATGCTAAAAGATTGGTTTGTGAGGTTATAGCCAATATTGAAGCCAATAACTCTTCGATTTTTCCAACTTCTTTTGCTACTTTTTCAGATTCTAGTGCATCACCCATCATTTCATCGGCTCTCACATTTATCTCACTAGCCATTGCCGTTCCACTAGAAGCTCGTTCAGCAATAGATTCAATAGCATTTCTAGCCTCAGAAACAACCAATGTAACATTTTCTGAAGTATCCGCTGCTTCATCCATAATAGCTAAAACATCTTGTGTTACACCTTCAACATTGGTGGTCATGCCTGTTAGAGACTCTAAATCACTTTCAATAATACTGAAACTATTATTGATTAAAGCAGAGCTTTCCTTAATTTTAGCAACCAAATTACTGACTTGATCTACAATACTATTAAAAGCAACAGATATATCAAATTCATTAACGAGTGGATCAAAATCCCATTACTTTTTGCATTCTCAAGGAGCAGAAAAAGACCTGCATTTGATGTTAGATTCTTAGCTTTGAAATCAATTTTATTAATCATAATTGGGGGTGCTTTTTAAAGTGCTGACGTAGAATCTAGATAGACTACCATTTACGGGGCTGAATATACTTCAGGGATACGGTTCCCCTATGGTCTATATAATTCTCTGTGTACGCTTTACCCTTATCGTCACCGATAACGGCACAACACTCGATAATGATGGTTGGCTAGACCTTATCATACAAGGACTTTCACCTTGTCAGTAATGCCAAGCTTTGCTTGGCGCACTAACGTTCGGGCAGTTGCCATCGTGTACATCCACCTTGTTTCTGTGCATGATGGAAATCGTTTGTTACTTTCAGTACGGAAACTACCACAACACAACAACTTTTCTAAATCAATGCTTGTTCCATTACAATTACATCAATCCCTGTCTTATCATCTTCTATTGTCTTACTCCCTCGTATCTCTTCAAAGCCCATATCTGACCAAAATTCTAGTGCTTTCTCATTCGATTCTATAACCGCTAACTGCATTATGTGAAAAATATAACTAAGCTATTATTATGTATAACGGTCTGTGCTAAAATCGTTTCAGAATCTTAAGTTAATCGCTTCGCGATTGACGGGTGCTTGCACTTAGATTATGGAATGATTGTAGCAATATGTTATACAAAGCATTTAATCGTCAACTTTATTAATACTCAGGATAACCAAGTTTAAATAATCTTATAGCAGTAATCTTAGAATCATCTTGCGCAACCTCTGTGTCAATAGTGAATTGAATGAATATTTCTTCTTCCAACTTAAATATATGTTCTGGATATTCTGGTAGCAACACTTCATTTTCATTCATTACATACTTCTCTTTATACTTGCTAATTACCTCTATAGCATTATCTCCGACTTGAACTCCTTCATGTGTTTTATGTCCTTCATCATTAATATATATTCCTGTAACGTGGTAATTAGTTGGATGTATACTAATATATAATCCGGTATAGTTCATCTGTGGATCGAATCCATCATCCGATATAATTAATTCAAAGCCATACCATAAATTCTTAAGGACATCAGACATATTAGAACCCAGTCTTATCCCATCTATACTTTCAGTTTCAGACTCGAAATATGAATTCGATTCCTCTTCAGAATAAATTCCGTCTAAAATAAATCGATACTTAGCTATTTCTAGTTCATTTATTTGGTCAAATTGAATCGTTAACTGATTAGAATCCATTATTTTAACTTTATCATTCTGTAAATCATTAATTTCCGACTCTTTTTCTTCTATTGAGAACTCTAATTCATTAATCCGTTCTCGATAAATTTGAGCTAATTGATCCAACTCTAATTTATGTTCAGTATTAAGTTTCTCAAAACTATCAGTATTTGAGCACCCTGATAAAACAAATATTAATACTAAAAAAATAAGTGTTTTTTTATACATAATATCCTCACTTTCAATTCAGAATAAATGTTTTGTATAACGGTCTTCGGTTGAGGTCATCGATGAACTTACAGGATGAGCTCATGCGTGCGAGCCTCGCGAACCGCTAATGCGATTCCGACTCGGTTAGTGAATCGGTGAACGCAATCGTATGTTATACGAAGCTTATTACGGAAGTTTACTTTTAATTATACTATCAAGTTCTATGATATCACTTGTCATCAACTTAATATATCAACTTCAAATTATTGCAGGTATGCAGTACTTAACAAAAAAGTTAATTATATTTCAGGAATTAAAGACGTATTACCAGAGCTAAATCGTATTGGAAATAATCTAAATCAAATTGCTTATAAATTGAATTCAAGAACGATATTTAATGCTGACTTTGAAAATATAAGACTGGAGTTTGAAATACTATTAGGTGATATCTATGCAGTCATGAAGGGAGATGATGTAGATAGCAATCATTAAACCAATAAGTGCAAGAAAAGGTTCAGTGCATGGACTTAAAGCAGTTCTAGATTATATAAA
>JAOZKH010000106.1 GCA_029935405.1 Vallitaleaceae bacterium
ATCAATATCAATATCAATATCAATATCAATATCAATATCAATATCAATATCAATATCAATAAATTTTATCATTAATTACATTATTACACAAGAGTGACTAGTTGTAATAAATAAAAAAAGAAAACCTTTATAATAAAGATTTTCTTTTTTTTGCAAATGCGGGTAGTGGGACTTGAACCCACACGATGTCACCACCGCAGGATTTTGAATCCTGTGCGTCTGCCAATTCCGCCATACCCGCATTTGAAGCTTTTACATAATAACATATTAAATTATAAAAAGCAACAGTCATTCATTTCAAAAAGAAGAGCTTACTTAAATTCTCTTAACCAATTCATCGTTAACTCGTTAAATATACTTTCTTGCTCATATTGTAGTGCATGACCAGCTCCGTTAATCATGCTGATTGAAAGATTACTTAATTTAGAATCAAGTTTCATTGCATCTTTATACCCTACTGTTCCATCTTGTTTAGCTACTAATATAAGACTAGATTTATCATAATTATTTATGGTTTCATATGGTTCTGGATTTAACTCGTAATTTTCTTTTCTTATAATTTTCAATGTATCGCTAGTCGCCTTATTTAATCCTGTTAGAACATCATTTTTATATCTATTATAAGTAACTTGATTTACTACTACAGCAAACTTCATATAGTCTTCAAACTCTTTTTTATCTTCATAGTAAATATTTTTCCTGTCATCTATCATAAGCTTATGTTCAGGAAGTTCTCGTCTTTTCGAATCTGCTACGACTACTGGACATAGTAATCCTAAACCTAGCGTTTTATTTTGTATACGAGATACTATACCTTGTGCTAGGTACCCACCATATGATTGTCCAATCACTATAAATTTTTCATTTCCAATTACTTTATCAGCAAACTCCATTATACAGTTCAGAATATCTTCACTACCTTTTAGTCCATCTTTTTCTACTGATTCACCCATAGCTGGTAAGTCTATATATATTCTTTTGAATCCATCTAAGTTTCTAAATAAGGGCTCGTATGCACCTTTCATTATATTGTTATCTACATAGAATCCATGTATTAATAGAACTGGAATACCTTCTCCTATAATTTCGTAATTCATATTTGCCATGCTAACTTCTATGTTCATATTTACCCCCAATATAATATCTGATTTATTTTATATCTAATTTATTTGGTGTGCAAATATACCAATTTGCTCTTGTATCAACGTTAACTATCTTAACATCAAAAAAACAAGATTTCATTTCTGACTCAGTGTTTTTTATAAAACTAAAATAATTTTTGCCCTCTAACCATTCAATAATAGATGTGAATATGGATCTATTATCATTATAATCATAAATAATTACATACTTTTTAGCTACTCTACTCATTTCTGTGTACATTTTCTTTCTTTCGTCAATTTTTAGTCCATGTGCTACATAAGATGCAATAGCAATATCAAAACTATTATTATCAAAAGGCAAGCTTTTAAGAACATTAGCTTGAATAAAATCAATCTTTTTGTTTTCAGGTTTATTAATCGCTATTTCAATCATTTTTTTAGCTGGATCAATACCTGTTACTTTCATTCCTTTTTTACTTAACACTGAACATAGCGCGCCTGTTCCACATCCAACATCAATGATATTATTATATTCTAAAACATTTAGTTCCTCCTTGATTTCATCAATGATTTTACTAAATAATTTTTTTTGTTTTTTATAAAATAGACCATAAATAGGCGCTATGTTGTTAAATAATATTGTACTTTTCTTTTTTTTCAAAATATAACTCCTTAAATACAATAAAGATCGCAATGCGACCTTTATTAATGATGTTATTACATGTACTTCTTATTACCCCACATGTTGCATTTTTTAAGTTCTAGGTAGTCATTATATGCTAGTTCTAGAATCTGCTTTTCGTTTGGAAACTTTAGCAGATGATATGCTTCATGATATTTGTAGTAACCTGAGTCCACGAAATATTCCTCTTTTTGTGGCTTGCTATAGTAGTTATAGGCTTTCATTAGATACCAATGTACAAATTTGATCACAGTATCGTTGGCAACCCTAAAGGAATACTGACTTTTGTCAATATACTTAATTATATTACCTTTAACACCTGCTTCTTCTTCTACTTCTCGTAGTGCAGTGTCTGTGTGTTCTTCTCCTTCTTCGACAGTTCCTTTTGGAAGGACCCAGCCTTCATATCTGCCTTTGTAGTTCTTATAGAGTAATAAAATTTTCCCTCTATGGATTACCACCCCGCCACAGCTTACAGCTTCTTGCATAATTTATGCCTCCTTGTAATGGGTGTTAATCTTAAAGATTTCTTATCTAAGAGTATACATTCTTTTTATTACTAATACAATAGGAATTTTTCTTTAAAATAACAATCTATGGTTTTATCAACAGATAATCAAACATCTCTTTTGCGATTGGAACACTATTAGCACCACTTGAACCAGCATTTTCTACTATAATTGCAATTGCAATTTCCGGAGCTTCTACTGGAGCAAATCCTACAAACCATGCATGCGTATCTCCAAATGGGTTTTCTGCAGCACCAGTTTTACCGGCAGCAGTATAACTATCATTTAGCAAACTCTTTCCTGTTCCAGTTAAAACCACTTCACTCATATACTCTTTAAGCAATAGTGTATCATCAGTACTTAATAAAGTTTGAACATTCTCAGGTAATGATTTTGAAACCAGTTCACCTAATTGATTAACTACTTGATCAACAAGGTAAGGTTTCATTAATTGTCCACCATTTGCAATCGCACTTGTAATTAACAAATTATGAAGTGGTGTTATCATTGTTTCCCCTTGTCCAATAACCATTTCCCCTCTTAGCTCATCGCTAACTTTTTCTGGTAATATAAATGAGCTTGTCATATGATCATACTCGTAAGGCAAATATCTATTAAACATTAAATCATCTGCAAGAACCTGTAATCGGCTCATACTTATCTCTTCACCCATCGTTGCAAAAGATGTATTACAAGACATAGCAAAGGCACTTTTAAGGTCCATACGGCCGTGTGCAGTATCGTTATAACATCTTATATATTTATGTCCGAAAATATCTTCACCTTTGCAAAAATAATGAAAATCGGAACCATTTTCATGTATGTATTCTAAAGCTGTTATTATCTTAAATGTTGACCCAGGAGGATAGACGCCATTAGTCGTTCTATTTAATAATTCACCTTCGTTACTTTCAAGTAACGTTTTGTAAATTTCTTCAATATTATTAGGATTGTAATCAGGTTTTGATACCATTGCCAAAATCTTACCAGTACTTGGTTCAATAGCAAGAATCGCCCCTTTTCTATCTCCTAATGCATCATAGGCTATTTTTTGGAGATTATAATTGATTGTTAAGTATATATCACTACCTTCTTTAATATCACCTGACAGATTTTCTTTGATTTGTTCAAAGAAATTTAAATGCCCATTTAATAACTCTACATTCATATACGCTTCAATTCCAGTTTTACCTATTTGTGAATAACCAACTACATGAGAGAACATTTCATCATAGGGATAATATCGTTTAATTTTATCACCATCTATAGCTGAATATGCCAAAGTTTTATTAGTACTATCATATATTGAACCTCTTAATATATTTTGTTCAATAGAGTCTAACCTTGTATTATAAGAATTTAGTTGTATGTTCTCACTTTCAAAAACAAGAAAGTACATTAAATATCCAATTAACAATAAATATAGCATTACCATGATACCTTTAATCGTAACTATTGTATGTGCCCTATATTCTCTTTCTACAGCATTATTTTTAGCTTTAGTAATTGCTTCAATAATACCAATACTCAATATAGATGCAATTAAAGAAGTCCCTCCATAACTAACAAATGGCAAGGTAACACCTGTTAAAGGGATTAATTTGATAACACCACCAATAATTAAAAATCCTTGAAAACCAAATATAACAACTAAACCAACTCCAACATATGCATTAAATATACTAAAAGTTTTTTGGCATTGACTAAGTAATGTGATTATTAATATAAGAAATAAAAGAATTAATAATATTGCGAAAATCGAACCAAATTCTTCACCAATTGCAGCAAAAATAAAATCTGATTCAATAACTGGAATTCGCTTAGGTTCACCAAGTGTTAAACCAGTCCCCATCCATTTACCGTTAGCAAAGGCAAATAAACCTTGAGTAATCTGATACCCTTGTTTATCAATGTATGAAAAGGGATCTTGCCAAGCGAATATTCTTGTTTTAACATGAGAGAACAAAGTATAAGCTACATATCCACCAATACTTAACGCTCCTAATTGTAAAAATGATAACCATCTTTTTCTAGAATACATATAAGATAAAACCATATATAGAACAAAAAATAAAAGTGCACTACCTAAGTCTCGTTGATAAACTAATATTAATACAATAATTCCACTAACTGCAGAACCAATAAGCAATTGAGTGAAATTATAAGCTTTTTTAAAAGAAGATGCCAAATAAAAAGCAAATATTATCTTAACAAACTCTGAAGGTTGAAATGAAAAATCACCTAGAGCAAACCAGTTAGTAGCACCATTAGTTGATGAGTTGACAATTAGTAACAAAGCAATTGCTACAGCCATATACAAATATGTAAGTATATTAAAAAATTTGATTTTGGTAACTATATATCCAATAAATAACATAATCACAAATCCAAGTATAGCAATTATATTATGTTTAATTGATAAATCAGGATTTAATCTGTGTAAGGTAATTGAACCTATTAAATGCAACAATGCAATTATATGCCATATGACTGGCTCAAGAAAATCAATATAATGGCTTACAAATACCAAACTAATAATAACCAATAGATTTATTCCTGTTATTTGCAAACTTATATCATTAACACCGTTTGTTGAGATAATTGTGCCATGACCTATTAAAGCTACAGTAAGGATAATTAGTTTACCAAGACCAAGATTTACTTCCTTATCCTTAGCTGAAAATCTATATTGAATTAACACATGAATAATAAACAAAATAATTAATAGCACTAAAATATAATTCATAAATACTTGCATACTATCACCTATAACACTCCACGTTTATAGTGTCCTCTCGTATATCTATTCGAATCAAATATAGCAGTTTTCTTATTAGTCAATTGATTTAATATATTAATAATGTCATTAGCTGTTTCATTAATAAAGTCAACTCTGTAGTTTCCTGACTCGTCAATATCATCTAATAAATATAAAGGCAGATGATTATATATTGAATTATAACAAAAATCACAATGACAAAACACTTGTTGATTAATATTTTTTCTATCTTTTAATATTAAGTTATGTCCTTCTTTGGTTTTTTTACACTTGCCATATCTTGTTTGATATAAACAGTTAGCAAAATGCATTAATGCTGTCGCCCCGTAGACAACCATTTCGACCGAGTCTATACATTCTTTTTTAATGTCATAAATACCTTGTTTATTAAGTTCTTGGCTTAAGGAAACTTTACTTGCTCCAATATCAGTTAATGCTTTAACTGACATAGTATTAAACGCATGAATATTATAATCAGTAATAATTTCCTTATTAAAATTCTTCAAGAACAATATTTGTCCTAATGTTCTTACTAGAAAACCATCATATAACATTATATCAATATTATTTAACTTATTTATTAGAATTTCATTATATTCAATAAAAGACACATGTGGTAGCGCTAAACAAATCTTTATAAATGATTTGTTATCTAATATTTTGCGTGCATCAATTAAAATTTTATTCAGTTCGTCTCCTGTAATATCGGTAATATCAATATATACACAATTAATATCTGTATCATTCGTTGCTATAAAATTAATTGATGTATGAAATTGAGAAGGAGTTCTAACTAATATTGATAAATTCCTTGTAGTATCTAACTGCTTATCAATGTTATTAATACTTTTTGTGACAATATTTTTACCAACACTACTAAGACTATTACCCACAGGTTTATAGTTACTTATAAGTTGTTCGTTAACCTTATCAATCAAATTTCTTCTCAACTTATTAATAGCACCAATAGGAACAAAAATATTATCATCAATATAAAAATCTATCTTATCAAAATAAAAGTTTGTATCTTTCGTTTTCTTTAGTTGTTTCTTGAAATCTTTAATTTCCACAGGTCTATTTGTAGCCGCTTGAACAAAATCTCCTAAAACAGTCACTTCAATTTCCCTATTAAGTACAGCAACAAGGCTTAGTGGTTCGTCAAGTTTTGCTATGACTTTTACATGAAGAGGCGATTGCCTTTTTGAAAATCCCCCTATGTTATTAAGAAGCTTCGTATCTCTAATCCTATATATGTCAAGCTTTTGTCCTTTTTTAAGAAACATCATATTAATAATTTTCTGGTCTGGAGCGTACAGATTTTGAACGTTTATAGTGTTGCTAACATCTTTATTTATCTTAAAGGTTATAGTCTCTAGAGTATTTGGGATATGGATTTCTAGAAGATCATTTTTATCAATTTCATAATTAAAGCTTAACTTTATTCCTTTATTATAGGTTAGCAGACCAACTTTAATACCCAGGTTTTTAGAATGGTTATAACTAATCATTTCATTAGCATTATGTCTATAATAATACCCCTCAGTAAAATTCCCTCTATTAAATAGTTGAGTTAATTGTTCTAAATCTTTTGAATCAACTTTATATTCATCTTCACTATCAGAAATTATTAATTCATAACTTAAATCTCTATATTTTTTATATAGTTTTGTAGCTAGATAAACATATTCGGGACCTTTCATTCGTCCTTCAATTTTAAAAGAAACAATTCCAGCCTTAATAAAGTCAGGCATAAAGTTTAAAGTCATCTGGTCTTTTAAACTCAAAAAATAAGCTTTTTCATTATCAATATCATAAGGTAATCTACATGGTTGTGCACACTTGCCTCTATTACCGCTTCTTCCACCATACATGCTCGACATTAAACATTGCCCTGAGTAAGAGTAACAAAGAGCACCATGAACAAATGTTTCTAATTCAATATCAACTTCTTTTTTAATAAGTTTAATATCGTTCAAACTACATTCTCGACTCAAAATAACTCTATCAAAGCCTAATTTTTTGGCTACAATAATATCTCCAATACTGTGGAAATTCATTTGTGTACTGCTGTGGATAATAAAGTGTGGATAATTAGATTTAATCAGTTGATATACGCCAAGATCTTGAATAATAAAGGCATCAATCGGTAGTTTAGAAAGTTTATCTAGCGTAGCTTTTAACTCTTTGATTTCAATATCTTTAACTAGTGTATTAATTGTATAATATATTTTCACATCAAAAAGATGAGCATAGTCTATTAGCTCATTAAAATGATCAAATGTAAAATTATCGGCATACGCTCTTGCACCAAAGGATTTTCCACCTAAATATACAGCGTCACAACCTGCGGCTATGGCGCTGTAAAAGGCCTCTAGGGATCCAACCGGTGCTAATATTTCCGGCTTATTATAATTCATAATTTTCTCTCTAACTACATTTTGTTTTGTTCAAACAATTCAATATATTCATCAAGTTCTTTTTTGTAATGAGTTATTTCGTTTTCTAGTTTGCCAAGTTTCTTTTCTTTGCCAATTAACTGAGCTTCTAAATTAGAAATCTGTTCTTTAAAGGAAGTCACATCATCATTCAACATATTTTCTTTATCTGTTTGTTCTTCTGATAGGGTTTTGATTTTAAAATAATCATCAGCAATATTAATCGCTAACAAAACAGATTGAAGTCTTGTATTAAGTTTCTTGCCATTTTCAGAACTTCTAACTTCGTCCATTTTCTTGTTCATATATAATGCAACTCGCTGTAGGTACTCTTCACTTTCGTCTCCACTTAGCGTATATACATTTCCACCAATTAGAACCTTTGATTCATTTTTTTGTGTCATAATGTCCCCCTTCTACAGTTTATAGTAAGTCTTTGTTCTCTCTGTTCTATTGTACCATAAGCAAATGAAATATTTAAGTAATATTTATGGTTAAGGTGTCAAAACTAAGTTTCTCTAATTCTACCACTATATGTAGTACTTGGTTGAAGCCTCCAAGCATATATATAGCGGTAGAAAGTTCAACTATGTAGTTTTGACACCTTAACCATTTATGATAATAAATTTACGTAATGAAGTAGACTTAATTCAGGTTGTGGTTTTGTTGACCATCCAACTACTATGGATTCTTCTATACCTCCTAAATCAATATCATTAATTATTTCCTCAATATCATTAATCTCATTAAGTAA
>JAOZKH010000107.1 GCA_029935405.1 Vallitaleaceae bacterium
ATATAATACTGCTTTGTCAGTTAAGAATTCAACAAACATTTTTGCTGCTTCTCTGTTTTCTGTTCCTGCTGCAATACCAACTCCCCATGCGCCTGCAATAGATCCGTTGCCATTTGGTCCAGCTGGTGCTGGAGCAACTTCGTACTTAGCTGGTGCTGATGAATATACGTTACCAACTGGTACCATATGATAGAAAGTCAACCAAGCTTCTTCTGACTTCATTTGATCAACTGGGCTGTTATAGTTAAATGATGTTTCAAGGATTGCACCTTCTTTAATCATGTTACCAACAACGCCCCATGCATCTACCATTCCTGGAGTATTAATTTCTGGGAAACTTCCACCATATGATAATGAAATACCACCCATTTGATACAATATAGCTGCAACTGGTAAAGCAGGGAATGTTACTTTTGGTCCTACTTCATTAGCCATGTTGATTGCCCACTCTGAATATTGTTCCCAAGTTAATGTATCCATTGAAGCGCCTTCTGGCATAAAAGGTAATGCTTCTTTGTTAGCTAATAATAAGTATACATCTGCTGAAATAGGGAAGTAAAATACGTCGCCATCTTTAGATGTTGAAGCATTAAATGCTTCCATAAATGTAATGTCTAATCCATCAAGAATATCATTCATTGGTTGCACATAACCTAATTCAATATACTTAGGCATTGAACCACTGTGTGTAAGAACTACATCACTTGTCCATTCTCCTGATGCTTTTTGAGCTTCAAAAGACTTGTCAAGAGTACTACCTTCAACAATGTCAAGTTCAACTTCGATTCCTGTTTGTTCAAAGAACATTGGAAGTATTTCTTCACGTATAAATTGTTGCTCTTCTGGTTTTGACCATAATCCTGAAGAAACCTTAATAGATTTTGGAAGTGCTGGTTCTTCTACTACTGGTTCTTCCGCTGCTGGTTCTTCTGCTGCTGGTTCCTCTGCTGCTGGTTCTTCTTTGTCTGTATCCCCTGTACTTTGCTTTTCGTCCGTTGTAGCTGCTGGAGTAGTGTCTTCGTCCTTATTTCCACATCCTGCAAAAAGTGATATTGTTAGCATAAGTACTAACAAAATTGATAATGTTTTTTTCATTTTTTTTCCTCCTACATGCATCATTGATTGTTAAGATTCTCATCTTATCTATTTGATTCTTGATCACCTATATGCTCGAGCCACAAGGTGTCAAGATGCAAATCATTAAATGTCCTACGTTGTCATTTTCTTCAAAATAGAAAATCAACTTACTATGTCGACTCTCTTTCCACAATTTTCTTGTTATTTATCAACACTTGTTTATTAATGTCGCCTTTATCACCTTTAATAAAATGATCCAACATTTTTATGACTTCTTCTGCAAATTCATCAGCATTTTGATCCATTGAAGATAATGATGGATACAAAAACTCTGATAAAGATATATTATCAATTCCAAGAACTGCAATATCCTCAGGAATATTAAGTCCTGCCTGTAAAATGGCACGATATACTCCGATAGCTCTTTCATCCCCTGATATAAACAGTGCATCGAACTTATGCTTTTTAACTATTTCACTAACTATTTCATATGCTAATCTTACACTGTCAACTCCAAATTCTACTTGATATTCAACTCCCGCTTTCTTAGCCATATCTGTAAATCCTTTTGCACGTAACTTATTAACGTGAAAAGTTTCATGTCCTAATAAAAAGCAGATACTCTTATATCCTTTTTCAGTTAAATACTTTGCACCTTCGTAACCAGTGTGATAATTATCAAGGTCCACCCAGTGAATATCCTTACCTTCTTTTTGTCCCATAAGTACATAAGGAACTTTATTTTTGTTAAGTAATTCAATACGTATATCATTGTCAACACTATCTAGAATGATTGCACCATCTGCCATTTTACTAGATATAAGGTTAAATCCATCCGTTTCATCGTTTAGGTATCCCTTTTGACTTGATGGGGACACAACAATCTTATAACCTAGCCTCTTTGCCTTCTTAAATAAATGTTGTAGCATATGGTTTTGCCAAATACTCCAATATCCCTCTTTGTATTTATCAATAAAAAAAATAATTGTATTAGTACGTTTTTGCCTCAACCCTTTAGCTAACATATTTGCTCTAAAATCATATTCTTCAACAACATCTAATACTTTTTGTCTCGTTTCTGGTTTTACATTTGCACTGTTATTCATTACCCTTGAAACTGTTTTTAATGATACTCCGCATATATCAGCTATATCTTTCATAGTCATATGCTTCATCAACAACACCTCCTAAGGTTTTATCTGTAACCATGCTTTATATTGTGCTATTTTTATATGTCCTACGTTGTCATTATAAGCTTGCCTGTGATTTATGTCAATAGTTTTTCTTAATTTCTATCAAGATAGTAACATTTGACTATATTACTATCTTGATATATGTCAAAATTTATTCATGTTTCTTATTAATCACGTTTCACATAATGTGTATGTAATAATTCGTGACTTATATGACTATTTGGTTCTTCGAGGAATGTTTTATAAATTGCTGTTATAGCAGAATTTTTATGGGATTTGCGAAGTTTTTTATTTTCATCTTCCCGGTATATTGCATTCATCCTCTTAATACGAATCTCTTCAGTAGTCATTCTTGGTTGACCACCGCCGCTAATGCAACCTCCAGGACATGCCATTATTTCAATAAATAGATACGGAGATTTTCCGCTTTCTATCTGCTCCATTAAAACTCTAGCATTAGCAAGTCCACTAGCAACTGCCACCTTGATTTCTTTACCTTCTAGTCCTTCATATTCAGGTAATACATTTGTCAATGTTAGTGCTGCTTCCTTTATAGATTCAAGTCCCATTACTGATTCTACATGAAGATTTTCAAAAGGAGCGTCTCTACCTGTTACAATTTCACAAACTGTTCGAAGCGCCGCTTCCATTACACCACCTGTTGTGCCAAAGATATCAGCAGCTCCTGATGATAATCCAAAAGGAGTATCAAATTCTTCGTTTTGTAGCATAGTAAATTCGATACCTGCATCTTTAATCATCTTAGCAAATTCTCTTGTTGTAAGTACAACATCAACATCATCAATCATTTCATCCCTTGTTACTTCAAATTTCTTAGCTGTACAAGGCATGATTGAAACTACATACATTTCCTTTTTATCAATTTTAAGTTCTTTAGCATAATAGTTTTTAGCTAAAGATCCTAACATCATATGAGGAGATTTACATGTGGATAAATGATCTAATTGCTCAGGGAAATTATGTTCGATATACTTAATCCAACCTGGACTACAACTTGTGATCATTGGAAGGCTTACTTTTTCTCCACCTAAAAACTTTTTGACACGACCGAGAAACTCTGTTCCTTCTTCAAGAATTGTTAAATCTGCTGCAAAATTTGTATCAAATACATCATCCACTCCTAACATACGAAGAGCTGCTACCATCTTGCCTGTTACTAACGTCCCTGGTTCATAGCCAAATTCTTCACCTAGCGCTGCACGTACAGCAGGTGCTGTTTGAACAACTACACGTTTTTTTGGATCGTTAATCGCATTCCATACTTCAGTGATATAGCTTTTTTCTTTTAGAGCACTTGTTGGACATACCGTTGTGCATTGACCACAGTAAGTACAATTAAAATCCATTAATTCAAACTCTTCTGTCGGTCCAATGAACGCACTAAATCCCCTGTTTTGTGGATTCAATACACCAATTCCTTGGATTTCATTACATACAGTAACACATCTTCTACATAAAATACATTTGGATAAATCTCTTTCAATAGATGGGTTGGAATTATCAATCACACCTAATTTAGATTTTTCGCCTTCAAAAGGATTTTCCTCCGTAATCTGAAGTGATTCTCCAAGTTCTTGAAATTCACATGTACCATTACGACTACAAATCAGACAGTTTTGATTATGATCTGACATAAGAAGCTCATATACGATTTTTCTTGCCTTTCGTACTTTTTCAGTATTAGTTTTTACAACCATGCCTTCTCGTATCTTTGCCATACATGAAGCTTGAAGTGTTTTTGCTCCTTCTACTTCTACTACACAAACACGACACGAACCTATCTGGTGTACTCCCTCAAGATAACAAAAACTTGGGATGTTGATACCGTTTTGCTTAGCTGCTTCAATAATTGTAATGTTTTCTTTACATTGAATTTTCTTATTATTAATTGTTAATGATATCATATAATCCCTCCTATCTTCTGTCACATCGTAGACATCTCATCGCTTCAGCCATAGCATTTAGTTTATGGTAACCTTTACTAACTTCTTTGAAATTTTGACAACGTTCCTTAGGATTTAACATACGTCTTTCAAATCTCATATGTTCATCAGGTGATTCTTCATCTCTAGCAACAGGAATTTCTATGTCTTCACCTTTATTTAATTCGCCTGTTCCGCCTATAAACTTATCTATAGAAACCGCTGCTCTCTTACCATCTGCAATTGCCCATATAGCTGTATTTGGACCACGCACAATATCACCACCTGCAAAAACACCAGGCATTTTAGTCATTCCTGTAGTTGCCTCAACCACAAAAGTTCCCCATGGCGTCATCTCTATTAACTCCTTGTCAATAAACGGGAGATCGCTATGTTGACTTACTGCCGGTATAACCATATCTACATTCATGATAAACTCAGTTCCTACTTCTTTGACCGGGCGCCTACGTCCTGATGAATCAAATAATCCTTGACTCAAATTAACTAGCCTAATTACAGATACATGTCCCTGTCCTTCAACAGCTACAGGTGATACTAATTCGTGAATGTGAACGCCTTCTTCTACTGCTTCTTCTATTTCACGACGATCTGCTGGCATGTCTTTTTCTTCTCGACGATAAAGTATATGCACTTCTTTAGCACCAAGTCTAATTGCACTTCTTGCCGCATCCATCGCAGTGCTTCCACCGCCTATAACCGCAACAATATTTCCTACTTTGACCTCTTTTTCCATATTTATATCACGTAGGAAATCAAGTCCTAGATATACACCTTGTAGATTTTCACCCTTAATGCCCATTTCATTACTATACTGCGTTCCTGTAGCAATATATATGGCATCATTTTGTTCCTGTAATTCGCTAAACAATATATCTTTTCCAATTTCAGTATTTAACATTACATTGACACCTGATTGTTTTAAAATATCTATTTCTTTTTGTAACATATCTTTAGGTAAGCGATATTCAGGGATACCATAACGAAGAATACCTCCAGAATGTGGTTTTGAATCATATACCGTTACTTCATGACCAGTTTGTGCCAAATAATATCCGCAAGTAAGACCTGATGGTCCAGCTCCAATAATGGCAATCTTTTTACCTGTAGGTGGATATTGAATAGTTCTAAATGGTTCATTAAGTTCAAAAACTTTATCTGAAATATATCTCTTTACATCTGCAATTGCTAAAGATTCATCTAATGATGAACGTTGACACTTACTTTCACAAGGATGTGTGCAAACTCTACCACAAACTGCTGGGAATGGATTTTCTCTACGAATTAAATCATAGGCATCTCTAACACGTCCTTCACTAACAAGAGCTAAATAACCTGGAACATTAACACCTGCAGGACATGCGTTTTGACATGGTGACAAGAATAAATCTGTACAAACACCTGCACGACATTTTTTGTCTCTAATATGTTCATCATATTCTTCTCTAAAATATTTAATAGTACTAAGAACTGGATTTGGGGCAGTTTGTCCAAGTCCACACAAAGCTGATTCCTGGATACTCTCGCCTAACTCTATCAATCTTTCAACATCACCATCACGTCCTAGTCCCATGGTAATACGTTCAAGAATTTCTAACATACGTTTTGTACCTATCCTACAAGGTACACATTTTCCACAAGATTCATCTTGGATAAATTCCATGAAGAATTTTGCAACATCAACCATACAGTTATCTTCATCCATTACTATAAGTCCGCCCGAACCCATAATGGCTCCTTTTTCTTTAAGCGAATCATAATCAACAGGTGTATTTAGAGCATCATTTGTAAGACACCCTCCTGATGGTCCTCCTGTTTGTGCTGCTTTAAACTTTTTGTTTCCCTTTATTCCTCCTCCAATATCAAAAATAATATCACCGAGTGTAACACCCATTGGAACTTCAACTATTCCTGCATTACGAATTGCTCCTGCAATAGCAAATACTTTCGTTCCTTTACTATTCTTTGTTCCAAAGCTAGCAAACCATTTGGGACCATTTAAAAGTATCATTGGAATATTCGCTAAAGTTTCCACATTATTGATAACTGTAGGCTTTCCAAATAGACCTTGATCTGTTGGAAATGGTGGTTTTTGATTTGGTTCACCGCGTTTTCCTTCGATTGAATTCATTAACGCTGTTTCTTCGCCACATACAAAAGCTCCGGCTCCTATTCGTATTTCAATATCAAAACTAAATTCCGAACCAAATATATTATCACCAATCAAACCACTGTCTTTTGCCTGTTTAATCGCATCACTTAATCGATCAACTGCTAAAGGATATTCCGCACGAATATATACTACACCTTTATTAGCTCCAATTGCATAACCACCAATTGCCATACCTTCAATAATTGCATGTGGATCACCTTCAAGTAAACACCTATCCATAAATGCACCTGGATCACCTTCATCAGCATTACATATAATATACTTTTGTTCACTTGTAGATTTAGCTCCAAATTCCCACTTAAGTCCTGTTGGAAATCCACCACCACCTCTACCACGAAGTCCTGATTCCTTGATTTCATCTATAACATTTTCAGGCTTTTTTTCTTTAACCACATAATATAAACTATGATAACCATCATTACCTATATAAGCTTCTAAACTATGGTAATCCATTACACCACAATTTTTTAGAACTAATTTTTGTTGTTTTGAAAAAAACGGAATATCTCTCATATGTTCAAAGTATTCATGTTTTACTTGATCAAAATAACATTTCTCAGTGACAATTTGACTGTTTATAATATGTTCTTCAATAATTCTATCAATATCTTCCGGAGTTAATTTACAATAATACACATCATCCGGTTCGATATAAATTGATGGACCTATGTCACAGGCTCCGTTACAACCTGTCTGATTAACTTTTATTTTATCTTGAATTCCATGTTTCTTAAGAGCTGATTGTACTTCCCTATAAATCGATTCACAATTTGCCGAAATACATCCTGCTCCATAACAAACATTGATTACTTTATCCATTTTTTTTAGCATTTGGTTTCTGTTAAACTTAACCAAATTCAGTTCTTCAAATGTTTTAATCAACAGTAACCCCCCTATTCTAAGTCTTCTAAAATATCTAGAAGTTTGTCAACTTTTACTTGCATAAATACTTCATCATTAATCGCCATAGCTGGTGCTAATCCACAAGCTCCTATGCATCTTGTTATTTCAAGAGAATATTTACCATCCTCTGATGTTTCTCCGACATCAATTCCTAAAATCTCTTTCATACGCGCTATTATCTTCTTGCCTCCACGTACATAACAGGCTGTTCCAAGGCACACTTTAACAACATATTCTCCCTTTTTTTCAGTGGAAAACAGTGCATAAAAACTTACAACTCCTGAAACTTTTGCTAGTGGTAATTTCATCTTCTTTGCAATATGCTTTTGTAGTTCCACTGGTAAATATCCATATGCTGCTTGAGCCATATGTAATATTTGAATCAAATTATTCTCATTATAATTATAATCTTTGATGACTTCATCAACGAAGGCTAATTTCTCTTCTTCCGTTTTAGAATCCCAGTCACAATGAGTTTTTGTTTCCATAGTAATCCTTCCTTTCCAATTTTTATTTCAAATTCTATGAAGTTTCAAAATCATCACTGAATTTGTTTTACCAAACACAAATAAGACTCTAAAGCATTGCTGATTTAAAAGTCTATTATAAAGTTACTGCCTAACTAGCAAGTATCTTGATGTAATGTTTTGTCAAATTCTAGTATTGTAAAGTCAGATTATGTGATTTCTAGTCGATTATTGTTAATATTTAGTCAATGATTGTTAATATTTAGTCAATTTATGTCAACTTATAACATCTTTTATTATAAACTCATCCGACTAAATATGCAATAATTATTTCATTGTCTTTTTATTAT
>JAOZKH010000024.1:0-9808 GCA_029935405.1 Vallitaleaceae bacterium
ATATTTATTTATGGTTAAGAAGTTAAAACTAAGTTTCTCTAATTCTACCACTATATGTAGTACTCGGTTGAAGCCTCCAAGTATACATATAGTGGTAGAAAGTTCAACTATGTAGTTTTGACACCTTAACCATTTATTACATAAATTTAACTGCAGTACCATAAGCAATAACTTCTGCTGCACCTTGCATAATTGCACTAGATGCATAACGAATATTAACGATTCCATCAGCTCCTAAGCTATTAGCTTCTTCTACCATTCTCTTTGTTGCTAGCGCTCTTGCTTCATTCATCATTTCATTATAAGCAGTAAGTTCTCCACCAACTATAGTCTTAAATCCACTAAGAATATCTTTACCCATATGTTTAGATTGAATAGTTGATCCCTTAACAATACTTAATGTTTCTAACTCTTTACCTGAAATATAATCCGTATTTACTAGTATCATAATAATCCTCCTACTCTTTTTCTTCTTCCACTTGTTTAGACCCTTTATCTCTCGAAGCAAAACGTTCCATAAGGTCCGGTACTAAATCAATGATTTTAGTCAAGCTATCTTGGTTTTTAATATTCACAAGACGAGCATGGCCATCAGTTACAATTAAAATAGCACTAGGACTGATTTTTGCACCAAGTCCTCCTACGCCCATATTTTTAGGATCGTCTGGTTTCTTACCTTCTGATGCACCTGCACCTAAACCAAAACTTACATCTACTAATGGTAGAATAATTGTATTATCTACATGAATCGGTTCTCCAACTACAGTTTTTGAATTAATAAAGCTTTCCATCCCTGACATTAATGAATCAACATGTCTCTTGAAATTTGAATCCATTGTATTCCTCCTTAACCTCTTACTTCTTTTATGAGTCTTCTTACACGTTTATCTAATATTACTCTAATTATATAGTAAACTAATTGATAAAGATAGAGTCTACCTCTAATTTTAAAATATCCTTTCATAACTTCCTCATTGAAGTTAGGTACAACCACAACATTTTTTTTAGTCACCACATATACGATTGATGTTACAGCAGCGATATACCCTGTAATTGATGGATCTTCCAAGCCTATTTCCATATTGATTTCCACTTTTTTAGGCAGTATCCATTTAATAATTTTAACAAGGTATTTAGTAATAAACTTAAGTGTTCCTTCATTTTCCGGTAATTGAAGGAAATTCCACATACTCTTTATCTTTGTTATTGTTGGGTTTTCATCTTTTTTCTGTTTACTATTCTGTTTCTTCTTATTTTTTTTGTTTTTTTTGTTTTCTTTGTTTTCTTTGTTTTTTCCAGTTTTATTATCGTTTTCTTTATTAAGTTTTGTTTCTTTTTTGTTGACATTCTTAGACACAACTTGTTTTTCTATTTCTTCTTCTACTTTTTCTATTTTTTCTTCTTTTATTTTTTTTACTTCTTTTGGCTGATTCTCTGCTAACACTTTGACTTTTTTTGTTTCATCTTTATCTTTAGTTTTATTTTTGGTTTTATCACTGTCTTTTTTGGATTTATTCAATTTAAAAAATAATAATTTTACTACAGTTTTATTTTCACTATCATTTCGAATATAGTAGCCGTTAATAAAATGAAACAACCATGAGAATTTAACCTTTACATCAATATTATTGTCGAATTTTCCTTCCGTAGTATATCTAAATGGTACGAAGAGAATTAATAACAGCAGAAAAACTATCACACCTAAAATACTACCGATTATACGCAGTATCCATAGTAGTATTAGTCCAGTTATTTTTAGCATCTATTCTCCTTCCTGCTTTATATTATCTTATATTCATCTTTTTTCTAACGTTAGGTCAGTTTCTTACTACCATATCTCGCTAATAATAATATTAGAACAATAGATATTGTAAATAATCCAATTATTAGCATTGTAATCTGAAAGAAAAATATCTCAGGAACCATATTAACTAGTATATCTGTTTTTGGGTTTAAAAGCCACAAGTCATTATCGAAAAATAATTCATGAAAAATTGTAAAGTATTTATTAAAATTACTAGCAAACAGTACTCCTAGTCCTCCAATTACACCAAAACTGATAATAAAAAATTTACTAAAACCTTTAATCCATTGTAAAAACCAGTCTTTTTTTAAGAAAAACATTAAAACGCCGCTCATTAACACAACAAAAAAACTAATATCTCGCATTAGTTTTCCATCTAAAAACAAAACTTTTACATCGACCATATGGGCTTTTTCTCTTTCGCCAAAAACTTCCTCAGGTACTCCATTTACAATTGCTTCCATGTTAAGGGTATCTCTATCATCAATAAGATAATCCATCATTTTATTTGTAACTTCCATTAAACTTTTAGTAGACATCCCTGTTACTCGTTCAATATCATGATTATTATAATGCCATTCAAAAAATGTGTTATTATATGCAACCACCTGTACTGATGTAAATAATAATACTATAAACAACATAATATTCAATATAATTAACATACTACTTCTTACAATTCTAGCCATTAAGTTAGTCTCCTTATGTATTTGTTTAGCTATTTATGGATACGGTATCAACATTAATTGTATAAAATTCAACTATATAGTTTTGACACCGTAATCATTTATTAAGTAATTTAAGATGTCACTTTTAATAATTGATATGCCATTATCTAAACATTCATTAATAATTTTTTCAACAAATTGTGTGAATTCTGTATATCCAGTAACCGCCCCTAAAAGCAAATATGAATCAGATATTTCACATATTTTTAAGTATTCTTGTAACTCTAAAAACTGAAACAAGTTATCCCCATCTATTCGCATTACAATAGGATGAATATCTCTCTTCATCTTTGCATTGCCTGATTCAAGTTGTTTGCGTATTCTATTGTAATGCATGGGTTTTATCGTATCGCTAAAATACATATTTTTAATGCTTTCCATAATATTTCCAATCTTAGTCTATAAAGTCATTTAAATAATTATATATATTTTGCATACTCATAACTTTTTCCCCATTTTTATCACAAGTTGAAATCGAATTATAAATATGATCATATATTTCTTGCCCTGTTGTATGAAGGATTTGTAAAACCCCCATCATCAAACTCATTCTTCCTCTGCGAATGCTTCTTGTTTCCACATTTAATACCTGTTGCATATAGCTAATTAATTCATTTTTCATTAATATAAGTTCACTGTGTACAGGAAAAGCTTCCTCTCTAGTATACGGTCTTTCAATAAAATAACCTTCTTTAGACAATTCAAACGCATATTTAAATTCATTAAATTCTAAAGTTTTTCCTGCTTCTTCTATAAGTTCTGAACATTTCATTAATTGATCCATTACACTACTGATTTTTAATAAATCGTTTCCTATATGCTCATAATTTTGTTCAACATCTTCGAATACTTTAGCTAAGATTAACTCTGAACTTTCACCTTCTAACAATGGCTTAACTACATTATAAACTCGAAAACCTTCACTATCAAAATCAACAAGTGCTAACGCCAATACATTATTAAGTAATTCTGTTAAATCTAATGCAAGTTCAATCATATTATTTTTATCTTCTGTCAAATGGTACATATGATGATAACCGCTATCCTTTTGTGGATTTTCTCCATTAATTAGTTCTTTTTTTACACGTTCTAATTCTAAAGCTATTTCACAAGCAACTTCACCATAACCCTCAACTGAAACTGGATCAAATGTTTCTTTTAATAATTGAATATGATTTTTGACATCCTCTGTTGGCATTCCTTTTAATTTATTAATATAATCATCAACAAGAGCTAAAAACTTACTTTTTGTCATTCTCATTGGAAGTTCTGGATAAATCACTTTAAGATGTTCTCTTATTTCTGCAGAATTATCATTAGCCATTAATATATCCATAACTCTTTGAGTAAATCCTGTATCAGAGTCCATAACTGTCATTTTCTCGTCATTGTATCTCGACTTAAAATATACATTTTCTAGGAGAATAATCTGATCTCCATAAGCTGATAAAACAGTAACATACTTTTTAAGATCTTCTCTAAGTTCGAGCAACGTATTAACAGTAGGTAACTGTCCTGTTTTAGAAAAATGTTCAACATAATCATCAAATATAACTTTTAGTTCTGTAAGTCCATTGCCTTTAATCTTATTTTCATGTTTACAGTCATCATGATAGCAGTCATCCTCAGTATCTTCCACATCACGATTTCTCTCTAAATAACTATAATATTTAAGAGCAAGCGAATAAAGTTGAAACTCAGATACCTTATTAGTGCAAAGATTAATAAGTGCGGCAGTTTCTAAAGGCTTAATTTCATTATTATTTATTTTTTTTAAGTATGATTTTATTTCATTATTAAATCGACTCATATTTTACTCCTTAAAGTTAATCTCTCTATCCCAAAACAAAGACTAAAAAGCACCAATGAGTATATCCCTGTATAACCACTATACTCCCATATAATCCCCTTGTCAAAGTATGCACTAATACAATAAAAATTCGGAAAAGCTTTAGCTATCATTTGTACTATCTCATTAGAATAATCAATAGCAAAAAAACTACCACTTACAATTCCCATTCCTAAGATTACACTTGTTCCAATTAATAAATATATCTCCATTTTTGGTACAATGTGGATTATAAAATACACAAAGCTACTTATACCTAGAACATATAACATATTAATTAGCACCATATGTGCTAAACCTTTTCCATAATATACTGAGATAATTGTTACCGGAAGTGTCATAAGCAATCCTTGTAAAACAAGACTTAACAACTCAGCACCTTTAAATATACTCGGCTTTATCTTTAAAATTTTAAGTTTTTTATATACTGCAGATTTTCTATCCCGTACTATTTCAAGTCCTTCAAATAAAACAAAAAATCCAATAAATATATATATTATTCCAACTGTCATTTTCTCGAGAATCAGACTTTGATTGTACCATGATAATTCTTTGTTAGAATCACCTATTAGTTCAATATTTAAATAATAATTGACTTTCTTTGAAAAATCTAGTTTGCTACCTTCTTTGTATACATTATTATAAATGTTTTTTTCAAATTCTGAATCTACTAGTTTGTAATATCCTTCATTATAATATCTTGAAGCAGTAATAATACTGATTTCATCTAGGAAATCTCCTGATAATATATCTGTTAACATCACAATAAAGGAGTTTCCTGTCAAATAATAAACAGTAAATAAATTCTCAAGTTCACCATTAACAACTTTTTCTTCAGCTTTATCTTTAATAACAATTGTCGCTTCAACTTTTTGTTCTTTAACATCCTTAATTCCATTATCTTCATCAGTAATCACAACATTTAGCAATGAATTTTCACTTATAGAATCAATAATCAATCTTGAAAATTCTGTTTGATCTAAATCTACTATCGATATAGGAATACTAAGTCCCCTATCAACTTGTTGATATAAGGAAATAATTAGAACACTAACTATAATCATTACCAAAGTATATATAATCCAATAAGATTTACGCTTAAACATCAAACGGCATCGAAGAATAAATATATTCATGAAATCATGCATATTCACCCCTCCCAACTAATAGCCTGTATCTATAAATCATTATCACAAAGGATGTAGTTCCAATACTAAGCATCAATGCAACAAGTAGCCAATACTCATCATAATGAAATCCTCTAAAAGCAAAGAGCATACTTCTTATTAACACATAATTTGGCGTAAATTCACTTAATAATTTAAGTCCCTCCGGCATATAATGAATAGGAATAATGCTCCCACCAAGAATTCCACTAAAAAACACAAATACACTAGATATGAGAATCATATCACTTTCATTATGGGTAATAACAGTAACTAACATAGCAACAACAACCGAAGTCAGTGTTGCTATAATAATCAAAAGAATCAATTCCATATTAAATAGCATTGTGATTTGATTTGTAAATATTGCATAAAAGCTACTCCATATTAAGTATGCACTAAAAACAATAATCCAATTACTTGCAGTTTTTGCCATTAGATAATGTATTACAGAAACTCTTGTGGTATTAAGTCTGAGAAAAGCTTGATTTTTTCTTTCAGAAATCATATTAATCGATACAAATAACGACAATAAAAATATAAACATTACAGATATAGAAATATAATAGTAATCTCCACTAATTGAAGGAGGAATATTCATAATAGGTTCAAATTCATACATTTGATTTCTGTTAATCATAGTCATAATAAGTTCAACACTTAATGCATCATTATATTCCCAGTAATCATCTTTTTCCACTTGATTTCTAAATACATTATAAAAAGCTGTTACACCTTTTTCAACGCTTAAAATATACCGTTCATATCCAATAAATGCATTGTACATAACCATTGTCTTTATGGGATCTTCGTTGTATATCAAAATATCCATTGGCTTATATTCAAAGTACATTAATGATCTTACAAAATCTTTAGGAATAATAATCAAAGCATCTAGGTCTTTGTTGTCAAACTTAGGTTTAAGTTCGTTATATTTTCCTTGTGTTAATACAAAAAATTCACTCAATTCTTTTTTAGATTCAAAGTCATTAACCAACATCTGACTATATACTGTTTCATCTTCAACAACAACCCCTACTTCAATAGGTTTTATAAAGTTTAGTTCAATATCATTAACTTGAAAATACGCATATAAACACAAAAAGATAGCAATGGGCAATATAATGAATAGACTGTTTCTTCTAATATCACGCATTTGTTCCAAAACGTCCTTACCTATTAAAAGCATAAACAATTTCATACCCACGCTATCTCCTCATTAATTTATGTATTACCTTAATTATTGGTTAAGGTGTCAAAACTTATTATTAAAAACCTTGAGTAAATCCTTCTGTTAATGTCTCTGCATTAATCATGATTTCTTGAGACATTATCATCAACTCTTCATCTGTAACTTTTGACATATCTACTGCCGTACTTGGCAATTTCTCAAAGTCAATTGTCATATTAAGATTTTCATAGGTTGTTTTAGAAGAAAGGGTGATTTCAAATAAAAGTTCTTCTCCTTCAGTAGCAAAATCAGTAGAACCTATTTCATTTGATAAATAGTCACTATCTGAAATCGCATCTAAAATTGAATCATTTATAGTAATTAATGTGTTTTGTCCAACTAAATAATCATCTTCAATGATCATTTTCATATCATAATCAATCTCCGTATATATTTCAGTTAGAAATTCTTGCATTTCTATATAATCTTCACCTTCATAAAAATCCTTAATATCCTTAACAATTTCATCATATTCATCATCAAGCTCTTCTTTAGCCTCTTGTTCTAAACTAGCTAATTCTTGCACGTAAGATGCTTTCCATTCCCAATCAGGCTCACCACCATCAGACGCCACGATAACATTATACATAAAAGCATCTTCTTGTTCGATAATTGTTTTAAATAAATTACTAATAGCTTCATTAGCAATAGCTAACAATACATCTTCTTGTAATAATTCCATATAGAACTCCATACTGTCTTTTTGCATTTTTGCATAGTCTACATCTATTGTATAAACTCTACCATCAAAGGATTTTTCTTCTCTTGCAATATCCATTTCATATGGTTCTTTTACCACTTCCACAATAGAATTTTTATAAGCACCATACATTAAATCCATATATTTCTCTGAATCTATTAATTTAAAGCTTTCATATTCTCTAATATCAAGAGATTTAATATATGCATCTACTAATTCAATAATTCGCTCAGGTTCTATTTCAAATCCTTCTAAATCTTCTTCGGTTGCAAAATCATATTTAATCATGATTTCTTTAATATTCTCCCATTTTACAAATACGATTTCATCATATAACTGTGGAATTCCTAGGGCAATATATTCTTTGTTAGCATAATAATCTATCTTAATAAGTTCTGACCCACTCATAACAAATGAAAAATCTCCAGTAATTTCATATGTTTCACTATCTGAGCTTATATTATAATATATTTTTAATCCTTTTATTATATTCTCAGCTAAGGCTGCTTCCATAACGCCAACACCTTCCACCTTAAAGCTTTCAACGCCAAATTCACCAGATACAACTTTTTGAGCAGCTTTTTGAGTGTTAATTATACCTTCTGTCAAACGCTCTTCATCACTTTTTATTAGTTCTCTACCAAATGTGATACCTGCTCCTATTAGTACAATACCAACAATAACTGCAATAATTATAAACGGTATCTTACTTTTTTTCTTAGGCATTTCAGCTACATATGGCTCAGCTGGAATATTAACACTTTCTTCTTGAGGTTCATTTACTGGTTCGTTTACTGGTTCATTTACTGGTTCATTTTTGTTTTCAACTACAGTTTCAGCAACCAATTCATTACCACATTGTTCACAAAATTTAGAACCATCATTGTTATTAGTTCCACATTTATTACATATCATGGTTTCTCCTCCTAATTGTTTCATCTTGATTTTACTATAACGATAATTAAAGGTGATTGAATAACAATCACCTTTAGTTATACTATTATATTATCTTATAAATGATTATTCTTCAATATCTAAATTAAGATTTTTAAAAATACTACCTAAGTTAGTAGTAGCTTTTTCATCTGTTTGATAATCTTTAACATTTACATATTCTTCTCTTACTTCAATTTCAGCATCAGCTTTCATTGACAATTTAAGCTTCTTGTCTTTAGCGTCAATTCCAAGAATCTTAACTGTAACAGTTTCGCCTTCCTTAACAACATCTGAAGGGTGATTAACTCTTGAGCTGCTAAGTTGTGAAATATGAACTAAACCTTCAACACCAGGAATTACTTCTACAAATGCCCCAAAATCTAGTACTCTCTTAACTGTACCTTCATAAGAAGCTCCTACTTGAAGTTTTGAACTACCTGCATTCCATGGATCATCTTTAGCATCTTTCATACTAAGTCCGATTTTTTGTTTATTAAAATCTACGTTGATAACTGTCACAGTTACAACTTCGCCTTCTTTAACAATATCTGAAGGATGTTTTACTCTGTTCCAACTAAGTTCATTGATATGCACAAGACCATCTACGCCACCAATGTCAACAAATGAACCAAAGTTCATGTTTTTCTTAACTGTACCTGTAAATACATCACCCTTTTTGATTGTCTCAAAAAGTTTTTCTTTCTTTTTAGCATTTTCAATTTGTTCAATAACTTTTCTAGAAATTATAATTCTATTTTTCTCACGATCTAATTCCATAACTCTAACTTCTAGTGTTTGGCCATCATAAGCATTGAAATTTTCAACGAAAGATGTTGATATCATTGAACCTGGCATAAATGCTCTTGATTGTAATACTCTACAAACCAATCCACCTTTAACAACGTCAGTTACTAAAGCTTCGACAATTGTTTCTGCTTCCATTGCTGCCTTTAAATTATCCCAAGCTACTTCTTGCAATGCCTTCTTTAATGACAAGAGAACATTTCCTTCTCCATCATCTTTCTTAACTACTTCAGCTTTTACTTTGTCACCAACATTAAATTGACCTGATAAAGGATTAGCTGCATCTGCTAAAGTTTCTCTTGCAGGAACAATACCATCTGCAATATAACCAAAGTTAATTAATACTTCCGTATCGGTCACACTAATAACTTCACCTTCTACTATATCACCTGATCTAAATTGTCTTAATGAGGAATCAAGCATATCTTTATAATCATCCATTGTTTCTTCCGCTTCTTCAGGTTCGGTCGCAACTTTCTCTGCTACTTCTTCGGTTTCTGCAACAACTTTCTCTGCTACTTCTTCAGTTTCTGCAACAACTTCCTCTGCTACTTCTTCAGTTTCTGCAACAACTTCCTCTGCTACTTCTT
>JAOZKH010000024.1:9908-25699 GCA_029935405.1 Vallitaleaceae bacterium
ACAACTTCCTCTGCTACTTCTTCAGTTTCTGCAACAACTTCCTCTGCTACTTCTTCAGTTTCTGCAACAACTTCCTCTGCTACTTCTTTAGTTTCAACTACTTCTTTAGTTTCAACTACAACCTCAGCAGTAGTTTCTGTTACATTCGTTTCATTATCAATCTGTGTTATTTTGTCTTCCATTTCAAACATCCCTTCGTATAAATCATTATCATACTCATGATAACTTATTTCTTGTGTTTTGTGAAGTGTTTTATTACACTTTAATAAATTTATATTTAACGCTCTTCCCTAAAATACGGTACACTCAATCCTTTTGGTGGTCCATTATCCTTACTATTTCTTGTAGAACTGATAACTAATACAATAATTGTTACTAAATATGGCAACGTATCAAGGAGACTTTGAGAGATTCCATATTGCTGTAATCTAAAGCCTATAATACTTAATCCGCCAAACAAATAGGCACCAAATATGGCTTTTATCGGATTCCAAGCAACAAATATTACTAATGCTATCGCTATCCAACCACGACCTGCAGTAATATTATCTTGCCATTGCGGCACATCAACAACTGACAAATATGCTCCTCCTAATCCACAAAGTGCACCTCCTAATGTTAAATGTACATACTTATATAAATCTACATTAATACCTGAAGCATCTGCTGCTGAAGGATTTTCTCCAACGGCAACAAGATTCAAGCCTTTTCTAGTTCTATATAAATAAACACCTAACAATATCGCAACAATCATCCCGCCATAAACAAATAAGTCTTGATTAAAAAGTGCATTACCAATTATTGGGATACTACTAAGCAATGGTATTTTAAAAGGTTCAAAAGAAGTAATAAATGATTCACTCATTTTCAAACCAATAAAATTCGTACCAAGAAAACTTGAAAAACCAGCCCCAAATATTGTAAGTGTTAATCCTGATACCACTTGATTAGCCCTAAGTGATATAGTTAAAAAACCAAAAAGCAATCCAGAAAATCCACCAGCAACTATTGCTGCAATAACAGCGATAACAGGTGAATTGGTCGTATATCCTGCTCCAAAACCTGCTACTGCCCCAATTAACATCATCCCCTCGACTCCAAGGTTTAAAAGCCCCGCTTTCTCAGTCATGATTTCACCTAATGTTGCAAACAGGAGTGGCGTTGATGCAATAACTAATGCTACTAAAAATCCTTCCATACTACGCCACCTCCTTTTTCTCAGATTTTACTAATCTATATTGAATGAAAAATTCACTACCAATTACAAAAAACAGTATCAAGGCCTGAAGTAGGTCTGCTGCTGATTGTGGTATTTGAAAAGCTGTTTGAATAAAACTACCTCCTTTTATCATTCCTGCAAACAATATAGAAACTGGTATTATAACTGTTGCTTTTAATCCTGACAACCAGGTTGTTATAATTGCTGTATATCCATATCCTGCTGACACACCAGCTGTAAGAGTTCTATTAACCCCTGAAACTTCCATCATTCCAACAAGTCCACAGATACCTCCACTAACAACTATAGAAGTAATTATAATTCGCTTAACATTCATGCCTGCATACCTTGCAGTATCGACGCTCTCACCTACAACACTTAGTTTGTAACCATTTTTGGTTTTAGCAAGAATAAAAGAAATAATGATCACTATTATTATAGCTATTATCCAACCCACATGAACACCAAATAATTTAGGTAATAATGCATTGTCACTAAACTCTGCAATCCTTGGAAAACCCATACTTCCAGGATCTTTCCATGGACCATATTGTAGGTATGTAATCCAATTAATAGCAATATAATTTAGCATTAATGTAATAATTGTTTCATTTGTACCAAACTGTACTTTAAGCACCGCAGGAATAAGAGCCCAAAAGCCTCCACCAACAAATCCTGCAATAAACATTAATGGTAATAGTACAATTTTTGGTAAGTCTCCATAATTAAGTGCAACATAACTAGCCATAAAGGCACCCATTAATATTTGTCCTTCAGCTCCAATATTCCAAAACTTCATTTTAAAAGCTATCATAATACCAATAGATGTAACAACTAACGGTATGGCAATAGTTAATGTATCTTGAATTCTGTAAGCTGTTCCAAATGCTCCAACAATCATACTGACAAATACTGATAATGGATTATGCCCCATAATTACAATAAATAAACTTGCTATTAATATTGAAAGTGAAATTGCTATAGTACGAATTAATATTGCTTTACTTGGAGTCATATCTGTTCTTTTAATCATTCGCATGAAGCACTTCCTCCTTCTTTATACCAGCCATTTTTCCACCAGCCATCATAAGACCAATTTCATCTTTAGTTACTTCTGTGGTTATAACATTACCTGTAATAAGACCTTCACACATAACAATAATTCGATCACACAGGCCAAGAAGTACATCTAAATCTTCTCCAATAAATAATATCCCAACACCTTTTCGTTTTTGTTCATTTATCAAATCATATATAGTATGTGATGCTCCAACATCTAACCCTCTTACAGCATATGCTGTAATTAAAACATGAGGATTAGTATCGATTTCTCTACCTATTAAGACTTTTTGTATATTACCACCTGATAATTGTTTTATCGGATGATTAATTCCAGGTGTGCTAATATTTAATTTTTTTATAATTCTTTCACATTGTTTAGCAACCGGTTTTCTTTTGACTAAAGCACCTTTTTGTTCATGATGCACTTTTAATAGAAAGTTATCAACCATATCCATTGATGCAACTAATCCCATTCCTAGCCTATCCTCAGGGATAAAGCTCATACTGATACCACGTTTAATAATATCTTTTGGAGTTAAACCTATTAAATTTTCTTCTTTAAACAATATCCTTCCACTTTCAGTAGGATAAAGTCCAGAAATTGTTTCACAAAGTTCTTTTTGCCCACTTCCTGTGACACCTGCAACTCCCACCACTTCACCTTCATATAAGTTGAAACTTATATCTTTAAGAACATCTACACCTTGTTTGTTTTTTGCGTAGATATGATCTACTTCTAATACTTTATTTCCCCTAAGAACTTCAGCTCTATGTATCGAAAGATTAGTAGTTTCACCTACCATCATATCTGTCATTTCTTTAGGTGATGTTTCTCTCGTAATTAATGTGCCAATAGTCTTACCCTTACGTAGCACAGTAACTCTGTCTGAGATTTCCATAACCTCATTTAATTTATGTGTAATAATAATGATGGCACAACCTTCATTCGCCATTTTCCTCATAGTTTCAAATAACTTTTTTGTTTCCTGAGGCGTTAATACAGCTGTTGGCTCATCCATTATTAATATATCTGCACCTTTATATAATACTTTTAATATTTCAACGGCTTGTTTTTCTCCAATTGACATATCATACACTTTTTTATTTGGATCTACTAGTAGACCGAACTGTTCTGATACTTTATTTATTTTTCCTGAAATAGATTTAGAATTGACAAAAAAACCGCCCTTCATACCCATAATAATATTCTCGGTAGCAGTTTGTACATCCACCAACTTAACATGTTGATGAATCATTCCTATTCCCATATTAATTGATTCTTTCGGGCTATGAAATATAGTTTCTTTTCCACGAATAAAAATAGAACCACTGTCAGGTTTATAAATCCCTGACAGCATGTTCATTAGTGTGCTTTTTCCGGCTCCATTCTCACCTAATAAGGCATGAATTTCACCCTTATTCACTTCAAAGTTAACACTATCATTAGCCTTTACCAAACCAAATGTTTTGGAAATATTATGCATCTTTACATAAACATTTGCATTCATAAAAACTCCTTTTTATTTAGCATTTGCTAAATGAGTTTATTGATTAATACTTCCTACTACACCTTTTACAAACCAATCCATTCCAAGCATTGATCCATCATCAAGGCTTTCACCTTTTGCTACTTTGACTTCATCGTTTTGGTCTAATATTTCACCACCAAATACTACTAAAGAACCATCCATGATAGCTTCTTTTGCTTTATCAATCGCTTCTTTAGTTCCTTCAGCAACATGTTCACTAAGTGGTGCAATAGTTACGATACCATCGTTCATCCCACCCCAATAAGCGTGTGATGCAAAATCGCCATCCATAACGGCTTTAACCTGTTCGATATAATAACCAGACCAATCCCATGTAGCAGCGGTCAGATGAGACTTAGGAGCCATATCATACATATTCGTATTATATCCTATCGAGAAAGCTCCTCTTTCTTCAGCCGCCTGTTGTGGACCTGCTGTATCTTGATGTTGAGCTATAATATCTACACCACCATCTAAAAGAGTTATTGCAGCTTCCTTTTCTTTAGCTGGATCATACCAAGTTGATGTCCACACAACTTCAACCTCTACATCTGGATTAACTGATTTTGCTCCAAGTGTAAATGCATTAATTCCACGTATAACTTCAGGAATTGGGAACGCTGCAACATAACCGATTTTATTGCTTTCTGTTTTTAAACCTGCTGCAATACCAGTTAAATATCTTGCTTCATACATTCTACCAAAATAATTAGCCATATTATCTGTTTGTGTATAGCCTGAACAATGGAAAAATGCTACTTCTGGAAATTCATTTGACATGTTTTCAACAAATGACATATAGCCAAAACTTGTTGCAAAAATCGCTGTTGCGCCTTGATCAATCATGTTTCTCATTTCTGATTCAACAACTTGCTCTTCAGGTACTGACTCTTTGTATAAAGTCTTAACACCTAATTCCTTTTCAAGAGCTAAACGACCTTCATTATGAGCGAAAGTCCATCCCCCATCACCTACAGGACCGACAAAGATAAAACCTACTACCATATCTTCTGCTGTTGTTTCTGTTGTTTCTGTTGTTTCTGCTGTTTCTGCTGTCTCTGTTGCCTCTTGACCACAAGCTGCAAGTGAGATAACCATCCCTAATACTAGTAATAATGATAATAATTTTTTCATGTTATTCCTCCTCAAATTTAATATAGAAAAAGTGTATTACAAAAAGCGAATCTCTCCACCTGTCATTCGATCGACAATTGCTAAAGATTCCACTATAATACCATTGTTTCTAAGCTCTTCGCCTCCTTTTTGGAAGCCTTTTTCGATAACAATACCAACGCCTGTAAGATTTGCGCGTGCCTGTTTAACTAATTCAATCAAACCAGCGGCAGCTTGACCATTTGCAAGAAAATCATCAATAATTAGTACATCATCATCTTCGTTTAAATATTTTTTCGAAATATGTATGTCATAAGTCTGTTTTTTTGTAAAGGAATATACAGGATAAGTATATGTATCTTTATCTAAGTTTCTGCTCTGTGTCTTTTTTGCAAATACTACAGGAACATTAAAAGATAATGCTGCAAGTGCTGCAATAGCTATACCTGATGCTTCTATTGTTACAATTTTAGTAACAGGTTTATTAGCAAATCTTCTTTTAAATTCTTCTCCCATTTGATACATAAGTTTAGAATCAATTTGGTGATTCAAAAATGAATCTACCTTTAATATTTCTTCGGTTAATACATAACCATCGTTTAATATACGCTCTTTAAGTGCTTCCATCTTTCTCCTTATCGCTTAGTTCTTAAACAATTAGGCAGCGTCAAATAGTAATCATAGTAGATTATTTATTAAACTCGTAGCCTGTAACTATTTAAGGTAGTTTGTAGAAACTTTTAGCCCATATCGCTAAATTTATACGAGATATTCAATTTTTTAAATGTCAAGTTTTTAAACAACTACTGTACTCAACTGAGCAAAGTATAATCTATCTACCTATATAAAGTCAAGATAATATGAGTACATTGTTTATCTTTGTTATTAGGTTATAATAATATTTGTATTTTAATTAAATGTTTGTATAAATTTTTCATTTATATTGTACAAACCTCCTTTTAAAAACTTTTTTTCGTTTGTCCACAAATTGTGGACACATTTCAATATATAATTTGCTATAATAACTTTACCAAACAAAAGGGAGGTTTAACATGACTAGAAGACTAAACAGTTATTCTAAAGAAAAATATATTCATATACTTCTTAGAAGCAATCTAAATCATTCATTATTTATTGATTCAAACGATTATAACAATTTTTTAAGGTTTTTAAAAACCAAACAAAATCAATATCGTTTCCAAACATTAGGTTATGCCTTATTCCCAAGTCATATTCATCTAATATTAGAAAATACATCTAATGTATCTTTTTCAACAATACTACATGGTTTACAATTGCTGTATTCTAAGTACTATCATAATAAATACAATACATCTGGTTCTCTTTTTGGTTCAGGTTATAAGAAGGAAGTTGTTAATTCAAATAAAGATTTAATATGCCATTTGAGATATATCCACCAAAAACCAAAGCGACATGGGCTAAGTCAAACCCTCCACTATCCATATTCAAGTTATTTTTTATACGCAGATCCTACATTAGAAACCTTTATACACCGCTCAACCTTATATCGATTATTTGATCAACACAATGATAAGGTTGCCAGTAATTTATTTAAAGGCATTCATCATGAAATCGATACTTCAGATGTTCTTGATATTAGTAACAATCTATATCAAAAAGTTGCTATTGCCAAGAAGATATTAAAAGAAGAGCTTATCTGTTACGACATTGAATATACTTCAATAAAATCCAATTATAATTTCAGAGAAAACCTTATACTTAAGATATCTAATGAATCTGAGCTTACACACCAAGAAATTGCTGACTTACTTAGTATTAGTCGTCATATTGTCGGTCGAATAATTCGATTAAATCATAGCAATTAATCCCATAAAAAGTGTACCGATAATCTATTATTTTTCTTTCTTACTTCAAGTTTCAAGCGTCAAGGAGTTCTCGATAATCTACCTATCCTACTTTTTTGTTGCCATTTTTAATTTCGGTGCACTTTTTATGGGATACACTTTAGGAAATATTAGGATATTTTCACAAATACACTTTAAGGCCATGCCCTAAAGTGTATCTTTTGTTTGCAATAATATTCAATATTAACTTCTTATACATCTGTTTTTACCAGAATTACTTATTATCTTTATATTTGTTCACAATTATGCTATAATTAGTTCATAGTTTATATGTATTTGTATATAATAATATTATTATGCTTTGGAAGGAGGTCAAAAAATGGATGCTCTGAATGCAAGTAATCATTCCTTTATGGAAAAACGTTTAGGACCTGATTTTTTAGTTTATTGGATACGCGTATCAAGTTTTATAGTATGGCTAATAATTGGTGTATTCTTTTTCATTAACGATTTAGCTAAACCACAACAAACAACCTTTTTTGATCGTTTATTTGATATATCTAGACGAACTGTTTGGGATCAAAATCTTATGCTGATATCATTTATTGTTGCTGTTGTTTTATTTTTCTTTTCACTTTTATCATTAATTGTTAATACAAAACGTCTTAAGAGACTTAATGACCATATAAGTATTTCACTAATACTATCTTTAATCGTTTCCACATTAAGTATTTTACTATATCTAGCCTATGCACTCAATAATATTAATGCATTATACTAAGAAGAGCCGGTTGCCCGACTCTTTTTTATTATACTGCGCTCAACTAAAACAAGTTTAATAACTCATTTCCAACAACAACCTTATTCTTTCCAGACTGTTTACCAAATCTTAATGAATCCTCTACCATTTTCATTGTCATATCAACTGACATGGCTTGATTATATATTGCGACACCAAATGTCATGGTAATTGAAATATTATTATCTGTTAACTTAGTGTTTTCAATAATTGCCCTTGCTCTTTCAGCAAAAAACTTTGCACCTTCAATATCAGTATCAGGTAAAATAATCATGTATGTATCCGAAGAATATCTAGCAAACACATCCTGATTTCTCTTGTTTTTAGATAGTGACAAAGAAACTTCTTTCAGCACTCTATCTCCCACATTATGACCAAACTCTCCATTTACTTCCGTAAAATCATCTATATTGCATAATATTATGGATGAGATTATTTTTTTTCTATTAAATCTTGCAATCGCCATCTCTAATTGCTCAAAAGCGTATGTTCTATTAAACAATCCAGTTAATGGATCAATAATTACAACACGGTTAATTGTATCCTTCAACTTAGTTATTTCATCCATTTTAGTCTTTATATCTAACTTAAGAACTTTAACCTCTTCATACATTGCTCCTAAAGCTAAATCTTTTTTTTCAATTTCTTTACGATTATGAACAATTTCTACTATATGTTCAGATCTAAGAAGTATTTCCTTATTTGTAAAAGGATAAGTGCATATGCTTTCAATTCCATGTTCAATATACTCATCAATTACTTCAGGTGCAACACTGTCAAAAATACCTAAAATTGGTAAATCACGATATTTATTATTACTTCGAAATTTTTCAAATAATTCTTTTTTAACTTCTATATTTTTCCTGAAATTAATTATAATCATGTCAGGTATGTCTTCTTCAATACAAAATAATAATTGATCATAGTTGATTGCCGCATTAACTTCATAACCTTTATTTTCAAAAATTTCCGATATCCTTGCTAATTCCTCTTCTTGTTCATCAACTACTACCATTAAATATTTTTCATTAAACACCATCCAATGTCCACCTTTCTTCAATCTGCCAATTGATAGGTTCCAAACCTTTGTAACTTAGTAATTTATTTATCTTTGAAAATGGTTTGCTACCCATAAATCCTCTACTTGCTGATAACGGACTTGGATGTGCCGATTCAACAATTAAATGTTTGCTCTGATCAATTAAACTTTTCTTATTTCTTGCGTAGTTTCCCCATAACAAGAATATTACCGGCTCTTCTCTATCACTAAGAACTTCAATAACTTTATCTGTAAAAATTTGCCATCCTATTTTGGAGTGGGAAGCTGCGTTGTGAGCTCTAACTGTCATAACAGCATTAATCATTAACACACCCTGTCTAGCCCAGCTTTCTAAACACCCGTGATTAGGAATATAACATCCTAAATCTGATTGAAGCTCTTTATAAATATTTCTAAGACTTGGTGGTATTTTTACCCCAGGTTTAACGGAAAAGCACAAACCGTGAGCCTGATTATAATCATGATATGGATCTTGCCCTATAATAACAATTTTCACTTTATCATAATCAACAAACTTAAAAGCACTAAACACTTCTATTTCAGGTGGAAAAACATCAAACTTTTTACGTTCATCATCTACAAAAGTCTCGATTTTCATAAAATAATCTTTATTAAATTCATGTTTAATCATGTCAAACCAATTACAGGGTAAATCCTTAATCATTTCTAAACCTCTAATTCTGCTTCAAGCTTTTTAATACCGGCTTTTATTCTATTAATCGACTCTTCCTTGCCTAGTATATCCATAATATCAAAAGCTCCACCAGGAGTTGACATTTTACCAGATAACGCTGTTCTTAGCGGCCATAATACCTGACCATTTTTAATTCCTGCTTCCTGTACAAAAGCCATGATGATTTCGTGCAAATGATCTAATGTGAATTTATCTGATGCCTCTAAAATTGGCAATACTTGTTTGAGAAAATCAATTGAATTTTCAGGGTTAGTTTTCATTCTTTTATGAGTGTATAAGTTTTTATCATACTCAGGTACACTTTCAAAGAAATCAATAATATTATTAATATCTTTAAGAGTTTCAAGTCTCGGTTTTGCAAGAGCGACAATTTTCTTCTTGTCTAATTTAGGATTTTTAATAACTTCTGATACAAGTTTTTCAACTAATGGATAAAATTTATCTTCATCCATATTTTTAATATATTCACTATTCATCCATTTAAACTTTTTCATATCAAAAACCGCAGGAGACTTATTGATGTGTTTATAGTCAAACGCTTTAATAAGTTCTTCTAAACTAAATATTTCTACATTATTTCCTGAACTCCAACCTAACAATGCAACAAAATTAATTATAGCTTCATCTAAAAATCCTAATTCTACTAAATCTTCATATGACGCATGCCCCAATCTTTTACTTAGTTTCTTATGCTCTTCATCTGTAATTAAAGGACAGTGTACATAAACTGGTATTTCCCAACCAAAAGCCTCATACAATCGATTATATTTTGGAGAACTAGATAAGTATTCATTCCCTCTTACAACATGTGTGATTCCCATTAAATGATCATCTACTACATTAGCAAAGTTATAAGTTGGATATCCATCTGTTTTAATTAAAATCATATCTTCAAGTTCCGAATTACTAACTGTAATATCTCCATATAAAACATCAGAAAAAGTGGTTTCGCCTTCTGTTGGATTGTTCTGTCTTATAACATATGACTCACCTGCTTTAAGTTTTGCTTTTACTTCTTCTTCAGATAAATTCATACAATATTTATCATAATGATATGTTTCTTTTCTAGATTCCATTTCTTCTCTAAGCTTATCTAATCTTTCTTTACCACAGAAGCAGTAATATGCTTCCCCTTTATCAATAAGTTTTTTTGCGTGGTCAAGATAGATACCACTTAACTGTCTTTCGCTTTGTACATATGGTCCAACACTACCTTCTTTATCAGGTCCTTCATCGTGCAGTAATCCAGCATTTGCCATTGTTCTATATATAATCTCAGTAGCACCTTTAACTATGCGTTCTTGATCTGTATCTTCAATACGTAGCAAAAAGTCTCCTTCTTCATGTTTTGCAATTAAATATGCATAAAGCGCTGTTCTAAGGTTACCAACATGCATCTTTCCAGTTGGACTTGGTGCATAACGGGTTCTAATTCTTGACATAATAGTACTCCTCGTAAATTATTTGAGATTCACATCTCTAATCAAAGCTTTCATAACTTCAATATTTCTTTTTTATTATATCATGAAATAACATGTTTCTCTAGATATTATTTGTATAAAAACAATTGAAAATCTGTTATAATAAGCTAGATATATGGTTAAGGTGTCAAAACTAAATTTTAACACCTTAACCATATTTGCAATAAAATTTTTATTATCTATAGCAAGGAGCTTATTATGAAATATTCTGCTATTCTATTTATATTAATAATGTTTTTCACAGGATGTAGCACCCCACCTGATCCAATAAAAATGGTAGATCTTAACACCTTTGAGTCCTTTGAATTTCAAGTTACAGTTAAGCCAGAAAATTGGCCTTTAACTTCTGATATTACTACTATTAATAAAACAGATGCCCATGACACAAAAAACTATATGTTATTAAAAACAATGATATATGATCTTGAAAAAAATACCTTTGAAATAGCAAAAAGCAAACAAGCCTTTTCAACGTTTACTGTTACTGATGATTATGATTTACAACTTCAAATCCAATCACTTCATAAGTATAGTATATTCATTAACACAGTAATTAACGAAGGTTATATCCTAAACGAAAAACACAGCATTAAGCTAAGTACAGAACATATTAACATGATATATAACAGCGAATTATTACCAATTAATAACAATGATTATCTTATCCCCTTTTCCTTACTTTACTTTGAAAAAGAGCTTTTAGAAACTAGTGGTAACAATAATTACACTCATAGTTTGTATAAGGACAGAGTTTATGAACAAGCTCTTAATTATACTTCCAATTCACAAACGCTTACAATAACCAAACCTAAGGACGGATTTACCTTAGTGCTTCAATCAACATCTAGTCTTTTAACAACCGAAATTGCTTATAAAATATCAGATATCGATACCAAAGAAATTATTTCATCAAAAGCCATTACCTCTAAAGATGAAGTCCTTAATATTCTGCTTCCTAGTAGCA
Source organism: Vallitaleaceae bacterium (assembly GCA_029935405.1). GTDB lineage: Bacteria > Bacillota > Clostridia > Lachnospirales > Vallitaleaceae > UBA1351. The sequence continues at coordinate 21,656 of JAOZKH010000024.1, forward strand.
ACGGAAACTTCATCATCGATTTAATAATAACAAGAAATAATGAAAAGTTAGGGTTTGGAACTGAAAATCTTCAACTAGCTTTTACCATTGAGTCTGATGAGATTTATACACTTAACCAAGAAACTTATGAACCAGGTGACCTAATTATTATAAAAGGCGATTATATTGACTCTGATTTAAACTATACTATCAATACTGACATATATAATAAAGGACTCAAGTTTTTACCAGATGCCGACTCACATTATATGTTTATTCCTTTAATGAGTAAAACAGAACCTGGCACATATTCAGTAACTATTAATGATTCCGATTACCAAGAATTGGTAACCAACCTTGAGATAATTATTAAGTATAAGCAGTTTGAGGAACAATATTTAGAAACTTCAAGCGAAACTGCTAGCCTCCGTAATGATGAAGCCTACGAACAATTAAATGAAGCCTTTTCAAGAGGTCGAAAGAATCTTTCCTTATCAAAATATTGGGATGGCCCATTTTTATCCCCTGTAACCGGGCGAGTTAGTACTGAATACGGTGAAATACGCTATACTAATGGTTCAGTCGTCAGTTCAAGGCACTCAGGAATTGATTTCGCAGTACCTAAAGGAACGGTTGTAAATGCTACTCAAAACGGTTATGTAACACTTTCCGAATCACTAACTATTACTGGTAACACTCTGTTTATCGATCATGGCTTTGGAATTGTTAGTCAACATTATCATCTTGATAAAATTTATGTAATAGAAGGTGATTATGTTAAAACAGGAGATCCTGTTGCTGAAGTTGGAAATACTGGTTTTTCCACTGGAGCTCACTTACATTTTACTATTTATCATAATGGAATATATATAAATCCTTGGAAATTATTTGAAAAAGCGCCCTTCTAGGCGCTTTTTTTATATCGTATTTAATTTTTAAGAATCAACTCACTATTTGATTTCCTGAAATTTACTGCAAAACTGGTTTATTAACTAATAAAACAACTGCATGAGCTGATATTCCTTCTTCATTACCTGTAAATCCAAGCTTCTCTTCAGTTGTTGCTTTAATATTTATCTGCGTAATATCACAACGCAGGATTTCTGCTATAGATGTTCTCATCATATTTATATAAGGTGCCATCTTAGGTTTTTGAGCAATAATAGTTGTATCAAGATTTCCTATTTTATATCCTTGCTCATCCATAAGTTGATATACTCGCTCTAACAAAACTTTGCTATCAATACCTTTAAATTCGCTACTTTGGTCAGAAAAATGCTTTCCTATATCTCCTAAAGCTAAAGCACCTATAATACTGTCCATAACTGCATGTAGACAAACATCTGCATCTGAATGCCCTAGCAAACCTAAATAATGTTTAATAGTTATTCCACCTATAACTAAGTCTCTTTCTTTTACTAATTTATGTACATCATATCCATGACCAATTCTCATAATATCCTCCAACTATGGTTAAGATATCAAAACTACTTATATAATAATATAAGTATCTCTAGTTCCTATACTTAATAGCTATAGTAATAATAACTTTTTTTACCAATTTTTGCTTTTGTAAGCACAGTCCCTATAACATTTGAACCTACTTTATCAAGCGCTTTTTTAGCAGTTAGAATCGCATCAACATGTGTTTCATTAGATGCTACTGCTAGTAAAACACCATCAACAATCTTTGATAAAATTGTTGCATCTGTTACAGATAATATTGGTGGTGAGTCTATGATTACATAATCGTATGCTTCTCTTAATTCACCTATTAGCTTTTCCATTTTTTTGGAATCAAGAAGTTCTGAAGGCATTGGTGGAATAACTCCAGATGTAATAATATCAAGATTTTCAATCAAAACACTGTGATATATTATACGATTTAATGGTTCATCTTTAGCTAGTAAATCAGATAAACCTATAGTATTATCAACTGCAAACATTTTATGAATTTTAGGTCTTCTAAGGTCACAGTCAACAATCACAACATTATGTTTACTCTGCGCCATTGTTATGGCAAGATTTGCAGCTGTTGTCGACTTACCTTCTTGCATCTTAGAACTTGTTATCAAAATAACTTTATGTTTCTTATCAACTCCAGTATATCCTATATTCGTTCTTAACATACGATATGCTTCTGAATCAGGAGCCTTTGGATTATGGTATGTAATTAATGACTTATCCATTTAGTTTCCCTCCTTATGCTTTGGTATAACACCAAGTACAGGAATGCCAAGTTTTTTTTCAAGTTGTTCTTCTTTTTTTATAGTATTATCTAATAAATGAAGAATAAATATTACAAATAATGCTAACATTCCACCAAGTACAACAGCTATCGAAATATTCATTACGATATTTGGTCCTATTGGATATTGTGGTTTTATAGCAGCATCGACTATTTGTACATTTTTGATCCCTATAATCTCTGTTACTGCATCAACTAATACTTCTGATAACTTATTAGTTATTGCTTGAGCAACCGTAGGATTAGTATCAACATACTTAATATGTATAAATCTTGAATCACTAATCGTTTCAACTGCCAGATTATCAATTAAATCTCCTGTTGTAATACTTAATCCTAATTCATTAATAACATCTTCAGTTACTAAACGTGTTCTTAATAATTCTCTATAGTCAATAACAAGTTTATTGTCCATCTGCAACTCGCTCAAACTAATCTCGCCTAATAAATCCGCTTCCTTACCTATGAACAGTGTCGCTTTTGCTTCATATGTTGGTGTCACATAATTATCAGTTACAAAATATGCTGTCCCTCCTGATATAACCACAAAAAATAATATAATCCACCATTTTCTAAGTACTATTCCTATTAATTCTAGTAAATCTATTTCTTGATATTCTTCTCCCATCACTTAACTCCTTTCAATTTTGATACTACCCTCTTAACAAAATAATTATTATTAAATATTGTTTCTTCTAGTCCTACTACTTCCTTATCATTAATTATGCAATAAGGATTTTCCACAAACAATAGTTGCGCTCCTTTTGTACCTATAATTCTTTGAATATAATTGTAGGAATCATCTAGTTTAGGCCTTCTTCTATTCTTTCTGTGACCATCCGAAGCAATTACATGAACAAACCCATATTTCATTAATAAATGTGCACTTTGATAATTCTCTTTATTGTTTTTGTTTTGTAAACTTGAACCATTTATTTGAAAAACATATCCATCATCAAACCATTTTTTTATAATATCAATATCCTCAAGTACATACCTGATTCTCTCTGCATGTGCTAATATTATCTTATTATTATTATTAGCTAATATCCCAAGTAATTCATCAGCCTTTGATGCCTTCATAAAATTGGAGATTTCAACTAATACATACCTTGTATTGTTTAGCGTTCTACACTCACCTTCTTTGACATCTCTAATTCCTTCAGGTGTTAAGAACAATTCATTTCCTGGAAGTATTTCAAGGTTTAATTCATAAGATTTACAATAGTCGTTAAGCTTGCTTAATCTTTTATTATAAGTTTCTTTAGAATACGAAAAAATTTCTGGCAAATAGTGTGTTGTAGCAATCATTTTATGTGTGCCTGCATAAGCTGCCATCTTCATCATACTAACTGATTCTTCAAAATCTCTAGCCCCGTCATCAATGCCGTATATTATATGGGAATGAATATCTATCATTAGTCTACCAATCCTATATATTTGTTGAACAATGCTTTTGCAAGCTGAATCTGCTCAGGTGATAAATTAGCTTCTAAATATTCCATTACTTCTGCTTCTTCCTCATCCGTTAATCCATCTTCCGCTAATCCAAATATATAATTTGTATCAATAAGATTATATATGGAAGCACCACTTGATAAATCATCATCATCTATTGAATCCCTGTTCTCATGAATCATTGAATCCACCCATTTATCTTTAACATATTGTATTTCTTCTTCTTTAGTCATTCCCTCAGGTATATCAATTTCATTACTTAAAATCAATAATTCTTCCTCAGTTAATTCTAATTCTGCGTCTACGTTCTCAGTATCTGTACTAGCTGCACCTGTATTAGTTGCATCTACATTAGTTTC
>JAOZKH010000024.1:25799-28582 GCA_029935405.1 Vallitaleaceae bacterium
TGCGTACTTATCATCCGCATTCTCTACGCCACTAGTATTATTTTCTGCTTTGTATAACTCATCATTGTTTTTAAGGCTATTTGCAATATCTTCACCAGGCTTATACTCCTTAGCCATAACCGTTTCATTTTCAATTTCACTAAATTGTCCAGGTATATAAATACCCAAAAAAATCGCTAATAGAACCGCAACAGTTATTGTCCCGATTTTAAGCACCATATTCATTAATTTTTTGTCTACTTTTTTATCACGCCTTCTTGAACGTCTTTTTGAACGTTTTTTCATCCCTAAATCTCCAAACTGAAGTAACTACCCCTTAATTTATGTTAATACCCCATATATTTATACAAAATATAACGTAATTATACTAGAGAATCACTAATTATACAAGCTTAATTTCCTATAATTCAATATAATTAAAGGGTACATTAAATGTACTAAATATCTTTTCTTCTCTTGTGTGACATGTTAACATAATAACCTGACGATCAAGTTTTGATATTTGAAGTAACATCTGCTCTAGTCTTCCTCCATCATAATGAACAAAACAATCATCTAAAACAAGTGGAATATTTATATTTTTTTCCATTGAACTAATAAGCCCTATTCGAAGTGCAAAGTGTATTTGATCCATTGTACCTTGACTAAGGTCCTTAATATCAACTGTTTCATTACTATAAAGATCTTTAACTAAAAGTTTCATATCTTCATCAAAAGATACCTCGTATTGTTCACCAATAACCTGATGAATAACACCATGCAAACTATCTCTTAATTGATTTTTGAACTTTTTATAAACATTTCGAGATGCAGCTTCAACAAAAATCAATGTGTCCTTATACAGATCAATTTCATCTTCTAAAACAAATAATTGGCTATTTATTTCCTTATATTTTTGCTGTAGTTTAGATATTGGCACCATAAGTTCTGTAACATGTTCACTTTCAGCTTTTAATTTACTACTTTTTATTAACAGCTCTTCCTTTTTATTTACTTTTTCGTTTTTGACACCTTTGATTTCATCAATATCATAGGTAATATCTTCATATTGATAATTACCCTTTTTAATAAGTTCTTCCCCATGACTAACAATATACTCTTCATCAAATTCAGATACAAGTTCATCTTTATCTTTAATTAATCTATCTTGCTGCTCACTGAGTTTTACCCATTTTTCTCTTTGTAATTGATAGTCCCTTAATGTATTAACATTGCTAGACAATTTACTAAACGTCGTTTCGATTTCTTGTGCTTTTTTTAATGCACTTTCTATAGATTTAATTCTGTTACTTTCTTTCTCTACTTTATCAAGCAACTGTCTATACCTTAAGTTGCTACTAATAAGTCTACTAATATTTCGTTTAATTCCTGTATATTTTATTTTACTGCCAAAATCAAGAAAGAAAAGTTCTTCCATCAATTCTCTTTGAAAACGGTTAAACTCACTTTCGACATCTTCTGATTTGCTCACTGTTGAATCATTTTCTTTTATGAGATCACTCATTTTCCCATATTCTACTTTACGCTCTTCATATATTGCTACAAATTCAGCTTCAGATTTAGCATTGTATACTTCCGTAATATCTTCTAACTGTCTTGTTGCTTTATACAATCTATCCTTATTTCTACGAACCTCGTCTTGTATGTTTTTGAGCAAAAATTCTTGCTCCATCAATCTACGGTCAACACCTTTTCTGATCAAAAAAGAAACAATAACTGAAACAATACAAATAACAATTCCAATAAAGAACAAAAATGCTAGTATAGGTTTAGCAAACATAGCAAGTGTTAAAACAGCTCCTAGTATTTGCATTACTAGAGAAAACATTTTCATATTTAAATATTTATTATTTAAACCCTCAACCTCATTTTCAATATCTAAAGAGGATTTTCCTTGTCCTTTTTCTTCTATAATTCTATTTTTCCAACTTGAGGCACTTAAAAATCTTTGATAATCCTCGTCTAGCTTTTTCTCTTTGCTTTTTAACTCCAGCTCATTTTCAAGCTCTGGGAAATTCATATTTACAATACGTTCGTTAACTTCATCAACTTCAGATACAAGACTGTTAAATCTTGCTTTCAAAGCATCAAGCGCTTCTAATTTTTCACTAATATTTCTAGTATTATATTCTGAATCTACATAATCAAAAGCCTCTAATGAATATTCTTTCAGTAATTTATCAACTTCAATTTTATGAATTCTAATACTATTATTTAGCTCTGTTTTTTCAGCATCTAACTCTTGTTGCATGTTTTTAGATTGAACAAAACTCTCAACGTCTTCCACTTTCAAGTCACTAATACCAGCTAATTTCCCTTTAGATGTAGCTGTTTCATTTAACTCTTTATTAATAGACTTAAGCATATTATATCTTCTAATAAAGTCAAAAGTTTCATAATCTGTAAGTTTGATATTCAATTCATCAATTTGTTGTTGTACTATATCTGCTTCATCTATAGTCTCATAATACTCAATAATCATTTGTTGATTTGAGCGTTGATTTATTTCTGTCAAATTAATTTGTTCAAGATAATACTCACGTTGTTCTTTTAGAATTATAAGTTCACGAGCATTTTCTAGTTCATATATCTTTTCTTTTAAATCTATATTTGTTTTTTCAACTGATATATTTCCACTGTTAGTGGCCTTAATATTAAGTATTTTTTCTTGCATTTCTTCAACTAATGCCGTTCCTGTACTACTAGATATATTTGATATACCAAGAACCCTAAGTATTTTATGTTCATGGCTTTTAATAATAGAATCATCTTCTGTCTTTCTG
>JAOZKH010000108.1:0-4644 GCA_029935405.1 Vallitaleaceae bacterium
AAAATACACGGAATTTGATACACTTTTTGAATGGGCTAAAATCGTTGATTTACAGCAGGTTTTGAAAGGTAGAAGCTAAACTGCTGCATAGATACAGTTAAGGATTCGTTTTTACTTTATGGACCAGAGGGATTGGTTTCATCCTATTTATTAGAGTATGAGAGTGAAGTTGATTTGGTATTTTTGATATTTATAACTATGGTGTTTGCAAATTGAAAATTAAGAACATTAGTAAATCGACAACTCTCTACATAAGATATCAGTGTAAACCTCCAATATTACATGAAGTCAAGCCAAATGATTTCATAATAATGATATTGATAGATATGATTGAATTAATGATAGATAGCAGTCAAAGTATAGTATTTTATTGAATTATTTTATAGATGTATCGAATGCAAGGTTTATAGGTATTAAGTTTTTCTTAACGTTAATATAGATATCTCTACCTAGTTCGTTACCAAAGGTTATTACAAACTTTTTATATAGTTCGTTCTTGGTATCGCTTTCGAGTAAGAATTCTCTTATTTGATCAAAGTATTTCATGTTTTTATCACCAATACACTCTCTAAATATCTTCTGTTGAGGTTTGTCTACTTGCTTAAAATGTTGGATGTTATTTTCATTGCAAGTTTTGAATAAACTGTCTTTACGAACTAATATCCTTTTACTAAGTTGTTTTGACAAGAAAGCTATTGCGTTATCGTAGCCTTTGTCTCTACTAATAATTGTAATCGGTTCGTTCTCATACGAGACAGCAGCCATACCTAGAAAAACTGTGAGTTGAAAATCAAGGGAATTCTTTCCATTGACTTCACATTTCATAAGTTTGACTTGTTGTGGATGCTTCAGAATATGGTTAACCATATCACAATGTATATTTGGCACATTTATAGAGTAGAAGTAATATATGATATCTGAGTTTGATAATTTATCTAAATCATGAAAGCTGTTTAGATGTATGTTTTCTCCGTCGATTAAATAAATCATAAATATTCCTTCCCCTTTGACTGCTACATATTCATGTTATCATAAGTTAGACGATGTAAGAAGACAAAGTATATTATAATGAATTTGATAAAATATACACTTAGTTGACTTTAAAAGAGGATAAATGTATGAAGGAATTCGGTTGTCGTATCTTAATACAACAGCAATCATACATCACAAAATTTATCTAATGCAAATAGTAAACAAAAGCGATTTAGTTTGAGTTTTGACTAGATATATTACCATCTGTGTGTGGCAAAATAAAATAGTTGATTTATAATGCTGCAACAAAGTATACAACTAGTTATAGTATTTATGAAGTTGAAACACAGGGTTTGATCATAAACTGTAGTTAGTGTTGATGGTCCAATAATTCACTATTAGATTTTAAATAGGTTTCTAAATTAGTCTTTAAGAGATTGATTTTAGAAACCTCTTTTTTTTGATTAGCAAAAGTGTTCATAAGATATTTTGTTTTATGTTCTAGAGTAGATAGATATTCTTTTAATTCTGGAATAGATGAAATAAATTTATTAGATATAGGCTTATCAAGTTTTTCTCTTGCTGCTTCAAACAAAATAATTTTATTTTCATGCATACGGAAAAAAGTATCTTTGTCTCCGGTCTTCTGATACTTTCCATAGATACTCTTGTAGTTTTTATATGTTGTAATATTCCTGATTTTATCTGATACGTCTTGAATTTCGCTTTCAATTTGTTTGATTTGGTTTTGAATTTTACCAAGTTCATCGTAAACAACAGCGACTCTATTATAAAAAGAATCTAAATCAGTAATATTATTGGCACTAATATCATTCCATGATTTAGACATATTTTTAAGATTTTGTAATTTAAGCCAACGTGCAAACCCTATAGATTTCGCAGCTAAATCATTAGTGTATATATCTACAACTTTGTTGTTAAGAGATGGGTTTGTAAATTGTTTGTTTCTGTATATTTTGTTTCTAGAAATTCTTTCATTAATACGGTCCTTGATTCGTTCTTCAGTATAATCAGCACCTATAGTTTTTGATCTAGTGAATCGTTCTTGTCCAATGATTTTAAAAGATATATGCTTTCCATATTTTATTTCATACCCATTTTCCTGTAATATTTTAAGAAAATCTTTCCAGTTATTAGCTCTTTTAATAGCTGCATCAATAGCAAATTGAAGTTTTGCTTTATAGCTGTTTCCATTTTTTCTTTCTTGATATTCCTTGTAAGATATTCCGTTAATTTTATTTTGACTTTTGCTTTTATTGGTTTCGGTAGCTATGGATAAATTGTTGTTTTTACAAATTTGGTCACTAATATTTCTGATTTCATGATAACTTTTTTTGTTGGAGATATATGATTTACCATCAACAAGACTTACGTTGTTAAAGATTATATGATTGTGAATATGGCCTTTATCAACGTGTGTTGTTAATACATATTCGTATTTTTCTTTTAGGTGCTTATCACATAATTGGGTACCGATTTGATGGGCAGTTTCGGCTGTGATTTCACCAGGCATAAAAGATTGAATCAGATGACGTGCAAGGTTTTTAGCAGAACTATTCATTAATTCTTTAGTGTTTGTAAATTGAAAAGCAGCTGTTTGGTAACCACATTTATATGACGATATTAAAATTTGCTCATCAGTTTTTGAAGTGTCACAAATATAATCAATACTTAAATTTAAGGTAGTTTTGATAGGATGGATTTTAGTGATCGCCATAATTCGTCAGTCATCTCCTTTAATTCAGTCACATCATCTTTATAAATATTGTCAGTTGAGTTCACACGTTTTGCTATCTGATTTATATTGGTGGATATCCTAGTCATTTGTGAAGAAATATCCTGCAATGGCGTGTGATCTATTTTGAAAATACGACCATCAATGGCTATTTTTCTAATATAGGCACCAGTACTTCTGAATCCAGCAACCCTAGACTTTTCTTCTATGATTTGTTTTTCTTCTTCGGTTACCATTACATGAATGTTTAATGGTCGCTCTCTATTTGCCATAAATGTGATAAGTCCTTTCGATTTTTACCGAGGGGTTTGGGGATACACCCCAACAAGCTTTTTAGTAATTCTAGCAGAGGGTAGAAGTGATAAAATCGGAAGTGTGGCTACACTTCCTGTGCTTGCTACTTTTGTTTTTAGTATTATTAACTTAAGCAAGCCTAGAACCAGAAAGCCCAACCTTTTCTAAAGAGGATATGTAATCCTTTAAATAGTAGAGGAATTAGTGAAACTATTATGGTTAATATAAATGCGAATATTACCATATATGTTGCGGGGGAATCCGTTATCTTTGTTCCATAAAAAAATAGATATGCAATGATTGCTAAAATGCTTAATGAAATAATTATTCCAAGAAGAGTGTTGGAAAGATGTTCAAATATTGTTGAGAGTATGAGGCCAATGAGTGATAAAATTAGTCCAATGAGACAGACTAACTTCATTGGGATCAATATAAAATTGCCTAGTGATTTCATGTGAGGACTCCTTCCAGTGATATTTGTTTTTAGTATACTACTAACAGAATGTTAGTTCAATAGATATAGGACAAAAATATAGTCTTATATACTAAATATTTGATATCAGATAAGTGGACAAATGACTTGTCTTGTATTAAACTATATTAGTATTTACTTAATAATGAGGTAGAACATCAACGAGGAAGTTACTAGGAGAAAAAATGAGAATAAGTAGAATGCTAGAAATGATATATTTACTTTTGAAAAAAAGACAAATGACATCCAAAGAACTTGCAGAACATTTTAATGTTTCAACAAAAACAATTTACCGTGATGTAGAAGAATTAGCAAACGTTGGTATACCTATATCAATGCAACAAGGTGTAAAAGGTGGAATTGTTCTAAATGATGATTATGCGATAAACAAAACCAAACTAACGAGTCTTGAAACTGAAAGCCTATTAAAAGCGCTTGAAGGTATAAAAAAATTACCTAATGCTAAACTTAATTATGTATTGGGAATGCTTAAACAATACTTTAATGAAGCAGGTACTTTGTGGGTAAATACTAATGATGTTGCATTGGATATGCAAAACAAATTTCACCAAGTAAAGAGTACGATAATTGAATGTAGTGTCATTGATTTTCAATACTATAATGGTAGAGAATTTATTAAGTATCATGTAGAACCATATGAGCTAAGAATTAGAAATGATATTTGGTCAGTAGTTATAAGGAATATTAGCACAGGTATATTTGAAGAATTATATATAGCACGAATTAAAGATATAATAGTGAAAAGCAAACATTTTTCTAGAAGAGAAATACCTCAGGAATTTCTGAAAAAAAATACAGATATTTCAAAGGTGGTAAGGTTTGAAATCTTAGAATTATCTGACGAAATCTTGAATAGATTTCCAATAGAGGATATTAAGTTCATTGAGGATAAGATTTATTTAGATATGAAAGTTACCGAAATTGAAGAAAATGAAAGAATTATTTCTATGTATAACAATTTAAGACTAGTTGGAAATGATGAAGATAAAAAACGCTAATCTAAAAAGATTAGCGTTTTTTGAGGGGAGTATAAATTATCAATATGGGGAGTGGTTTTTTGATAACCACAATTTCATATTATAGTAATTATCAATTAAAGTCAAACGTTAATTGATATTATAGAAAATTG
>JAOZKH010000108.1:4744-8056 GCA_029935405.1 Vallitaleaceae bacterium
GTTAATTGATATTATAGAAAATTGCGGTATGTGAATGATTACAACTAAATAAAAGAATATATGTATCTTCTTGGTTTTCCCAAAATAGAATCTATTAATAGGATATACGATAAAAAGCTTGTCAGTAAATTATAAAACTGACAAGCTTTTTTGTTGGATTATTTAAATATATAAAAATATTTTCTTTTTTATGACAAATGTCGCCAAAACATACAAGTGCTGTTGTTGTATTAGTTGAAGGCAATTAAACACTATTTATTTGTTTAGTAAAAAAGAAAAGGGGCAATTTGTGGAAGGGAGGTGTTTCTAATGAATTATACTCCTTCCGAGAAGAAAATTATTTGTGAAAAATTTGATAGTTATGCAAAGACGTGTTGCAAAAATGAGTTAAGGAATATACATAAGGCTGAAAAACGCATTCAGAGGAGAGAAATATTTGTAGAAAGTTTTGATAGATCTGGGTACGGAGCTGTAATTTCTGATGTGGAAATTTCAGATTTCACAATACAAGGGAATGATGTATTTATTGAAAATATGTCGTTAGTGACTGCGTTATTAAGAATTAAATCTCATGAACGTGAACTAATATTGCTTAAATACTTTATGGGATATACAGACCAAGAGATTTCGGAGGAACTGAATATTCGCAGACGTACTGTCTGCGATAGAAGAAATAGTATTGTTAAAAAATTGAAAAAATACATGGAGGAAAATTGATAATGCAAAAATTAGATTATAAAAAAGTTGAAAATAGCCATATTAAGCCACTAAATATTGATGTGATTATCAGTGCAGTAAGTGGAGACGTTGATTGTATGATGCAAATTATTGAACACTATAATCCATACTTAAAGAAATTAGCAACAAAAACATTGTTTGATAAACAGGGTAATGAATATTATGTTGTGGATGAAACTCTAAAGTGTCACCTTGAAAACAAATTAATGCAATCAGTTCTTAAGTTCAGAGTAGAACTTTAGATAGATTATAGTACCAATGGTACGTTGACAACTGAATAGACTATACAGATACGTATTAATAATGTTGAGCTATGTAAGTGATGCCATGATGGTGTATATGCCGGAGCATATAAATCTTAAAAAATAGGGATGGAATTCTATGAGCGAAAATGCATTGTTTTAATAATGATACTTTTGCTTTGTCATGACTTGAGTGGTAATCAATCCACCACACGCTATGAAAGTAACTATTGTAATAGATAGAGGAGAGATTCCTATGGCGCAATTTCCAGTTGCTGTTTGTAATGTCAGTAAACTTATATTCAAAACGGAGGAATAAAAGATGAAGCCTAAGAGCGATGTCAAAATAGATTTTTTGAAAAATGACAATAATAGGTTATTTGACTACAGTCAAGAGCTAGTTATGCTCAATTATTTATTTGAATTAAAGATGATTTCTAAAGACGAGATGACAATCATAAAACAAGATATAGAAAAAAGCTATGGGATTACTAATAGTATTATTTTCTGATGTATTAAAGGCAGTTTTGGTTTGCAAATGCTATTGGGTTGTAGTATAATCACACTACACATGATTAAAAGTGCACATAAGGAGGGCGTATGAATGTAAAAGAAATTAAGGCTACAAAACCTTCTAGAAGTGTTAAAGGAATTAATATTGAAAGGCGAAGAGTAGCCGCCTATTGTAGAGTGAGTAAAGATGATGTAGAACAACTTAACAGTTATATGTCACAGAAAAAGTATTATACTGATTTGATACAAGAAAAAAAAGAATGGCAGTTTGCAGGAATCTATGCGGATGCAGCAATAACAGGAACACAAGTGAAAAATAGAGTAGAATTTCAAAAATTGATTAATGACTGTTTGAATAATGATATAGATATGGTTATTACGAAGTCTATTTCAAGATTTGCCAGGAATACATATGACACGCTAAAGTATGTACGAATGCTCAAAGAGAAAGGTGTATCGGTTTTCTTTGAAGAAGAGAATATCGATACGATGACCATGGATGGCGAATTAATGCTAACAATATTAAGTTCTGTTGCACAACAAGAAGTAGAAAATATATCAGAGAATGTTAAAAAAGGACTTAAAATGAAGATGAAACGTGGAGAAATCGTCGGTTTCCATGGTTGTACTGGATATGACTACGATAAAACAACGAAAACCCTTAGTGTTAATGAAGCAGAAGCGGAAATTATTCGTTATATATTTGATAGGTATGTCAATGGGTTTGGAGCTACTCTTATATGTAAAGAACTTAATGAAAAAGGGCAAAAAACAAAAAAAGGAAATAAATGGTCAAATTCAACACTTATAGGAATTATCAAGAATGAAAAATATGTTGGCGATTTATTGATGGGCAAGTCTTTTACTGTTGATCCCATTAGTAAACGTAGACTAGAAAATCATGGTGAAGAAGATAAATATTTTATTAAAGATCATCATGAACCTATTATTTCAAGAGAAATATTTGATAAGGCTCATGAAATATTAGGCAAGAGAAGTTATGCAAGAAAACCTAAAGGTTCAAATGCCACTAGGGAAAAATATAGTAGAAAATATGCTTTTAGTAGCATGCTAGAGTGTAGTTACTGTGGTAGTAACTTTTCGAGACGAGCTTGGCACAGTGGAGGTTCCCATCACAAAATCATTTGGCAATGTACAAATAATTCGAAAAATGGAAAAAAGCATTGTGAACATAGTAAGGGAATACCGGAAGAAATAATTGAATTAGCTTTTCTTGAATCTTATACAATGTTATGTGGTAGAGATAGAGAATTGGTTGAAAGTTTTATAAAACGAATGGAAACAAACCTAGGCGGAAAAACAGTTACAAAGAAACTAAACAAATTAGAAAGAGATTTAATTGAAATAAATAACAAAAAAAAGAAATTACTAAACTTATTGCTTGAGGGTGGACTAGATAAAAAATTATTCGATAGTTCGATGTTTGAATTTGAAGAAAAGGAAGAGAAAGTCAAATATAATATAAGTGATTTGGAAATTCAGTTAGAACACGAAAAAGAAATAAATATACGAATAGATACTTTTAAAAAAGTATTGAAAGGAGATTATAAATTAGAGAAATTCGATAGACATATTTTTGAAAGTTTAATTGAAAAAGTAATTATCGGTGGTACCGATGAAAATAAAAACATAGATCCCTATAAAATTACTTTTATCTATAAAACTGGTTTGGATAATTCAATAGATGGTACTAAATATAGAAAAGACGGTAGAAAAAAGAAGAAAAATGTATTGCCGTCAAATAGTAGTGGCGAGGTAGCTTTATTGCCGTCAAACAGTAGTGACACCACATGTGGAG
>JAOZKH010000109.1 GCA_029935405.1 Vallitaleaceae bacterium
AAAAAACTTAGATTTTTCAATCGTTTCAGAGTTATTTTTTTATTTGAGTACAATTTTTTTAGGAAGTTAACATACAATTATTTTAGGAAGTTAACATTTATCATTCAAACCTATTTGAACATTGATCTATTCACATTGCCTCTTAATGGTAATGTTAGTTCTAGAAAGTGTATTGGATTAATCTCTGAAATCTGTTTAAAATCGTTACCGAAAGCTTTTCTAAAAGCATCTATATAGTCTTTGAGATCAGTATCAAATAACGATAACATAAAATAATCTGACCCATACATAACACGGCTTTTAACACTTTCCGATAATTTCAAATATACATTATGATAAATATCTTTAAGATAATTCGGATTATTTTCTTTATTATAATAGCAACTTAAATCCGTATATACATTTGGATAAGTTTCCATTAATTCTATGATATACTTTGGCCAAAATCCTGTTTGATTATCATTTGCAAATTTACTCATCTGTATGATTCCACCAAAGTGAGCAAAGTTTATTTTCAAATCAGGAAATTTATCCAACACCTTAAACCATAGTTTTGGATGATTCAAAAGAATTTGTCTCTCGGCAGTTATTTCGTTAAAAATGAGTGATCGTACATTTTTGTCATATTTCACAATACCATCTTCATATGCATCTAATGCAGGTATCGGCAATCCAGAGTATGGATAATAAATATCACCTTCAACATAATTTTGATCCAGCATATGCGAGAACCCTTCTAAAGAAGAATGAATTGTGATTGGTATATTATTTTTCTCACAATATCCATATACACTATCATCACCCTCAAAAAGCACCGGATGTGTCGGTGAATACCCTAAAGATGTATAAAGCTTCAAACCGATAAAAGACTTATCTTTGCCAACATATTTTTTTATTTCACTAATAACACCTCCACTAAATTCTTCATTTCTTCTAGGGTCTATAGAGAAAAAAGGATAAACCCTATTAGGCAATGCATCTTTTATAGTAATCAAATCATTGATTTGCTCTTCATAGGATCGTTGAAAAACATCAACACCAAGTACAGATCGATCATAGATATCTAATTTTCTTTCCATGAATTCTGCTATATTATTCAACTTTAAATTACTTACATTCATACGTCTCTTTTCGGATATTTTTTTTAATGTTCGTGCTAAGGTTTTTTTGTTTTCAAATGCTTTATCATTTGGTGCTAAAAATGCATAGGATAAATCAAGCATCAAAGGTACTGCAATAAAATCACATCCATAATCTTTTTTCATAATTTCATACATTTCCTGAGGTGTATTTTGTATTGCCGTATTAATGAATTCAAGGCCATTTTTCCCAGCTGTAACCATTTGTGCATTTTCTTTGGTAGCTAATGGATTTGAAAGACGCTCCAGTCTTGATAAAGCACCTTCTAATTTTATAATACTTTCAGTCATAACGTTTTTAGTAAAAAAATGGCAATGTACATCTATTAACATATTCCCCCCCTTGGCGGCCATCATTAGCAACAACTACACCTAACATTTGACAGTCAATAACTATGTCCTTTTATTATAATAAAGCATGTAACACAAATAAATATAATCTAATGATAACATATATTCTCTAGTGTGAATTAATCAATATATATCATACTTTTTATCCCTTTTTCACAATGTGTATTAACAACCAAAGTCCTAAAAAAGCCGCCGTTACATAACCTATTGCACCAAGTGCAGGAATACCTAATATTTTTAATGACATATCAGTAGTACATATCAAACTTGAACCAATGAGTAAAGAAGATATAATTATAGAGATAATTAATCTATTCATCATTTGATCAATTTTAGATAATGGCACTTCTGTCCCAGTTAATTCTAAATTCACTTTTGTTTGCCCTTTAATAGTCATTTTTAAAATATCTGATAATTGAATCGGTATATCTATCGTTTTCTTTAATGCTTTTATCATCGTCATCCCGGTTGTTATTACCTCAGATTTTAAATCTATAAGCTCAAGCCCGGACATATGATTGGCTAAAATATCGATAAAATTAATATTTGGTGATATTCCAGTTAACACACCTTCAATAGTTAACATACCTCTCCCTAGCATAGAGACTCCTTTAGGGACACCAATGTTATGTTTATAACATACTTCATTAATGTCCATAATGACTTGACCCATATCTAATTCTGAAAACTCCATGGACCCATATTTAGCTAATATCATATCAATATCATCATATAACAAGGCGTGATTTATCTTTCCTCGGATAACACCAAAGGTTATAATCGCATTTTTTAATTCATAAATATCATTCGTAACAATAGACTTGACCGCTGTTGAAAACATTCTTCTATCTTTTGCACTCAGCGTGCCCATCATTCCCAAATCTAACCATACAATCTGTCCGCCTCTAATACAAATATTCCCTGGATGTGGATCAGCATGAAAAATGCCATCACCTAATATCTGTTTTGCATAATTATCAGCTAATTTATAGCCAATTTCTTCTAAATCATAGTTGTTTTTCAGCAATTCATCAATATGATCAATCGCAATTCCGTCTATATATTCCATAATAAGTACTTTGGACGTAGATAACTCTTTGATTACTTGTGGACAACTAATATAGACCAGTTTACTATTTCGGTCATAAAATTCTTCTAAATGTTGTGATTCTTTTAGAAAGTCTAATTCTTCTTGAGCTACTGTCCACATTTCTTCTACAATACTATTAAAATCTAACGTTTCAGTATAAACATTATTAACTAAATTTAAAACCTTAATAGCTTTACGCAAAACACCAATATCTTTACTCATTGTCTCCTTTATACCAGATCTTTGTGCTTTTACTACTACGTTAGTACCATTTTTTAATCTTGCAAAATGTACCTGTGCAATCGATGCTGACCCGATAGGTTTAGACTCAATAAAATTAAATATCTTATGATACTCCATTCCATATTCTGATTCAATAATCTGTATAAATTCTTTAAAATCAATGGGTGCTACATCTGATCGGAGTTTTTTTAGTTCATCACAATATGCTTGCGGAAGCATATCTGACCTCATGGACATAATTTGACCAAGCTTAATAAACGTAGGTCCTAGATCCTCTAATATTAACTTCAATTTTTCAGGATTAATACCTCTCATTATATCATTCTTTTTTAATATACTAAGTATTTCAGGCAATCTCGACGAAAGTACTTTTTTTTTCAATGTTTTAGCTCCTTCAAAGACTCAGAATCCTATTCAAAAATAGAATAGGATTCTGAGTCTTGCTTTTATTCTACTATTTTATTCTCTAGTTCTTTTTCATCATCAACCTTTGTTCCTTTTGCTTCTAATTCACTCAATTTCTGTCTCAGTAACTCTAATTCATCAGAGCTTATATTCTCCAAATCATTGATTAAGTCTTCAGTTGTCTTATTTTTCACAAAAGGATTAACTTCTTCAAATTTCTTTTTTGCATCGTGTTTTAACTCCTCATTAATCACCTTCCCTTGTTCTACTGTTAGTTCACCTTTTTTTACTAATTCATCAATAAGTTCTTTTGATTTTTCACCTGTTGTCGCAAGCGCACCTACACCAACCAGAAATATTTTCTTAATATCATCGCTAAAATTCATTTTGTTGTCTCCTTTTTTTACTAATATTTTTTGTTATCTTTCAATACCTAAGTATGCTATTACAATAGAATCCGCACCCATATGTGCTCCTATTGTAGGATTGATTTCTGATATCAATACCTTTTTAACTTCGTACTTTTTCCGTATCCTATTTGCAATATATTCTGCATCTTTGACTGCATCAGCATGAGATATGCGAACGGTGTTAATGCTGTGATTAGCTGTATTATTGTAAATATTATCTACTAAAGAATTTAATGCTTTTTTATGCCCCCTTTCATTTTTCTTAATTACAATTTCTCCTGAGTTATTAAGTGTTAATATAGGTCTTATCTTTAATTGAGTTCCAACAAATGCTTTGGTTTTAGTTAACCGTCCTCCTTTCACTAGATGAAATAGGTCCTTTACGATAAATTGATGTATGACCTTGCATTTGTTGTCCTCAATCCACTCAGCTGTTTCTTGCAAGTTCCTCCCTTCCTTTTTCATGTTAACTGCTCGATCAACTATTATGCCCAATCCAACCGTAGCACTTAGAGAATCAACAACCATAATACATGCGCCTTCTATTTCTTCCATTAACTCATTAGCACATATGACTGCATTGTTATAACTACTGCTTAAAGCTGAGGAAAAACTTATATGTAATATATCATATCCGTTCATAAGTCGATTCTTCATTTGCTTTTTTATTTTATAAGGATTAGAGGCACTAGTTTTTGGTAAATTACCATTTCTCATTGAATTGTAAAACACCTCTATTGGCATCAAATTATCTTCAAACGTATATTCCTTACCTTCTAAACTATAATCTAATGAATGGATATCTATTTTATTTAGCTGAATATAATCTCTTGTTAAGTCCGCTACAGAATCGGTAGATACAATAAATTCTTTCATTTGTACATTTTCCTCCTAGTTTTTACTCATTTATAAATGTTAATAATGCTTCAAATTGATTTTTCATCGTTTCATAACCATGATTATATAATTTTTCTAATTTACCATAATCTGCTTCAAACCTTCGTACTGTTCGTATTTCAGGTCTAATTACGAAAATCTCCTTTTTAGCTTCTAACCTCTCAATCATTTGTATTACTTCATAATACTTCTTGGGTCTATCGACGATTGTCTTAACTAGGTTAGGGTACTTACTATAAATTTTTTCAAATACTATTTTTTGATAAGTATTTAGCGTCTCATAATCTCCAAGATTTCTAGTCAAAATAACCACATTCTTTTTAAACCCCTTGCTGATTGCTCTAAATAGTGGTATTGGATCTGCAATGCCGCCATCTAAATATGGTTGATTATTGATAGTAACTGTTGAACTAAATAAAGCTATACTTGCTGATGCCTTACTAATTAGCGAAAGTTCATTCGCATTATTCACTTCACTTATATACTCGGACATACCCGTATTACAATTGGTTACTACTATCTCTTCTATAACTTTTGAATTAAAATATGCCTTAAAATCATAAGGGTTTTCTTTGTGTGGATATTCAAAAAAAACTTTATCTAAGTCAATGATTTTACTCACCTTGAGTAATTGATTTATTCCAAAAAAATGTTTTGAAGAATCCTTTTGCATCATCAATCTTTTTGCATATCCTGCCTGCCTAGATATAAATCCAAGCATATTACTCGCTCCAATTGACGAACCTACTAAATATGGCAATTCAACATCTTTTTCTATCAAATAATCAAGTACCCCTGCTGTAAATACACCTCTTAATGCCCCGCCTTCTAGAACTAAACCTACATCTTTCATAATGGACCTCTCTTCTTTTACTAAGCAACAAACTTAGCAATTATTAAATCCTTTGTTTTTCTATTTACACGACCTATTTTCAGCATAATCTCCTGCCTGTGAAAATCTAAACTCATAAAGGTAAATAGTAAATCGATACCTATCACAATTATTATGCTACTACTAGCCACAAAAATCATATCATTATTACATAACATAATATAATAACTAACTAGTGGGTGAACAACTTTAATTAGCAAAGTCACAGCGCCACCAAAAACAAATGAAGCATAAAAGCTAATACGTCCATGCACATTAAGTGGAAACTGAGAATAGTCCCACCATTTTTGTTTGAAAAGATTTTCCAAAACAAAAGCTGTAACATATTCTAAAATTGTAGATGTTAATACGGCAATGGTAAAAATCGCAAAAACATTTTCAATGTTTTGTAATATCAGGATATTCGTCACTGCACCAATTCCATAAATCGGTAAATAAGGACCAAATAAAAATCCTCTATTAGTGATCTTTTTATACTTTGGAATCGAACAAACTGTCGATTCATATAACCAGCCAATAAAACTATAAATCATAAAGTAAACCATCATATTATATAATTGCATTTTCCACACTCCTAACTCAATGTGCCTTTTTTTATTAGTACCATTCTTTTTAAAACTTTTTTGATTTTACCTATATAAGCAAGCTCATTTATTGCACACACTTTATCAACAATTGTCACAATCCAACTTTCAGTATAGATGGGTGGAATTATGGTCATCGGAAACATATGTTTAACTATTATATCTTCAGTTATGTCATCAATCTCGAGTTCTGCTTTTACATTTCTAAGTGCAGTAAATGGGTGTTTGAAACCATGTAACCTCACACCATTCAATCTATCATGCCAATCGTACAAAAAATAATCATGCAGTAGTGCCCCAACAACCAAACTTCTCAAATTCTTTATAAAATTTATCTTCTTTGCTATGATATAACTTTTATAAGCCACCTGGATGCTATGTTCATATACAGAAGTCTTGCCATGATGCATAAAAGCTTTACTGTCACTGAACTTGGTGGCTACTATAACTTCATTAACTAAATCTTCAAAATACTGATCTTCGATATTTTTCAATTTCATAAATCCTCCAAACCTCTCGTGTGTGTTATTACTCATATGTATATTATATATTGGAAGATACCCTTAAACAATGGTCAATAATCATCTAAATGTGTATTACTACTCATTAACTTACATAACATTACTTATTATGAAGAGTTTTATTTCAAAATATATTATAAACCCATATTAAAAGAGCTTTACTTGATTAACACCCACGTGTATATTATAATTATATTAATAATACACTTTGATAAAATATAGTTTATTCACAAAAAAATCCAAGAGGAGAGATTGTATAAAGATGAAAACTGATAGACGAATAAAGAAGACACAACAAAGCATCAGACAAGCCTTAATTTCTTTGTTGTCTGTAAAAGGCAGATCACAAATCACAGTGAAGGAATTGTCCGAGGTTGCTAATATCAATCGTAAAACATTTTATTCACATTATGCAAACATCGATGATGTGTTTGATGTTATAGAAGATGAAATATTAGATAAATTATTATTCATTTTAGAAAGGTATGATTTTTTCGATTCGACTCTTGATATCCACTCATTATTTAATAGCTTAAACGAAGTGATTTATGAGGATTTCGACTTATATGAAAAATTAGTACACTCTGAGTCACATGACTTTTTATTGATTAAGGTTAAGCAAGTACTCAAAAGTACAATCTCAGATAAATATGCAAGTAAATGTTTACAGGAAACAGAAATGTTTAATTTTTACACTGAGTATATTGCTTCTGGTATCATGTCATTGTACATCGAATGGTTTAAATCAGACAAATCAGTCTCCTTGGAACAACTAGGTATTGCTGCTGGCATAATATCATTTTCTGGGTTTAGTGCTGTTATAGAACAACTGAAATAATATATCTATTATTGGATATTTATTCTAGTGCCTCTCCTATTGGTATTGTTTTAGCTAGCTCAATTAAGGGTTCTTATAAATCATAGAAGTAAACCTATGAGCCTGTAACTAATTTTGTGCAAATACCAGTCTTCCTATATTAGTGATAAATACACCAGGAGGATTTTCTATGACAAAAAAGAGTATATTCATCAATAGGTGATGTGGTATACATTTAACTATGACTGAAAAAAAGATTCTTTTTGAGAAGAAAAGGTTTGACTATAAGATAATTAGAAGAGTTTACCGAAGCATTCGATTCTGAATTTAATCTTTCCCTTATAAAAGAATCGAGATAAAATAGAGTTGATTTACTTATAGAAAAAAGATACTATCCAAATCACATTATGATTTATTTAGTATCTTTTTTCTATAAATAATCGCCTTTTTACCACGTGTTCACCGATACAGGGTCATATCGCAAATCGCACATTTATGTACTTTTTTAAGCTCTTTTCAACGTAATTTTCACTGTTTTTATCAAATGAATAATAGTCACAAAACAGCTTGAAACCCAGTAAAATCAAGGGTTTACACGACGTAGTCGTACTAC
>JAOZKH010000110.1 GCA_029935405.1 Vallitaleaceae bacterium
TTAATTATGTTAACAGCTTACATTATGGCAGGTGGTTCAGGGGAACGCTTTTGGCCATTATCAACACCGGAAAAACCTAAACAATTATTATCACTATTTAGTGATAAATCCATGATTAGAGAAACAGTAGATCGTATTTTACCATTAATTTCTAAGGAACGTATTTTTATAGGTACAAATATTAAACAAGCGGCGGGGATTATCGCTGAATTACCAATGTTACCTGAAGAAAATATAGTTGTAGAACCTGCTTTTAAAGATACTGCGGCAGCGATTGGCTATGGAGCATTATATGTATCTCAAAGGATTAATGATCCAACAATGGTTGTTCTAGCAGCAGATCATCTTATTGCCGAACAAGAAATTTTCAGAAAAATCGTAGAAATAGCTGCTAGAGAAGCAGATGAAAATAATTCAATCGTTACCCTTGGTATTAAACCTGAGTACCCAGAAACAGGGTATGGTTATATCAAAACAACGGTTGGGAATAAACTTGGAGGTGTCTACCCTGTTGAAGCATTTCTTGAAAAGCCAGATTTAGAAAAAGCAGCTGAATATGTAGAAGCCGGTAACTTCTTATGGAATAGTGGTATGTTTATATTTAAAGCTAGAACTATTATAGAAGAAATCCAACTACATATGACTAATCATTATGAAACTCTGATGAAGATTAACCGTGAAATAAAAAGTAATTTAACAAAATTAGAGTTATCTACTGCGACTAGACCTTATTTTGATGAGTTTAAGAAAATATCTATTGACTTTGGAGTTATGGAAAAATCATCTCGAATAAAAGTTATTCCCTCAAGTTTTGGTTGGAATGATATAGGGTCCTTTAATGCATTTGGAGATGTTATTGAGGCAGATGAACATGGAAATGTGGTTCGAAATAGCAATTTGAAAAGTGTAGATGCCAAGAATAATATAGTAGTTTCTGATGATTGTGAAGTTGGAATTATTGGGCTTGATAATATTATTGTGGTGCAGACTAAAGGGAAGTTATTAGTTTGTAGGAGAGATAAGGTCCAAGATATTAAGAAACTAAAGAATTCTAGTAACTAATAAAATAGAAACCTATAAATAAATGATGGATATGAGAGGGAGAAAAACAATGAAAATAACAATTGCAGGAATAGGTTATGTAGGGTTATCTAATGCAATATTATTATCACAAAACAATGAAGTAATTGCAGTGGATATTATCAAAGAAAAGGTGGAGATGGTTAACAATAGAAAATCGCCAATTGTCGATGTTGAAATTGAAGATTATCTTACTAATAAGGAATTAAATCTTAGAGCTACAATGGATAACTTTGAAGCTTTTAATGAAGCGGATTATGTTATTGTATCAACACCAACAAATTATGACCCGGATAAGAATTACTTTAACACGAGAACTGTTGAGGCGGTTATAGCCAATGTTTTAGCAATTAATCCTGAGGCAACTATAATAGTTAAGTCAACTGTTCCGGTTGGTTATACAGAGAAAGTTAAAGAAATGTTTGAAACAGATAATATTATATTTTCACCAGAATTTTTACGTGAAGGAAGAGCTTTATATGATAACTTATATCCATCTAGGATTATAGTAGGGGAGGAGTCAAAGAGGGCTAGAGTTTTTGCTAATCTTCTTGCAGAGGGTGCTATTAAAGAAGATATTGAAATACTTCTAATGGGTTCTACGGAAGCGGAAGCAGTAAAATTATTTAGTAATACATATCTTGCTATGCGTGTATCATACTTTAATGAATTAGATACATATGCAGAGGTTAGGGGACTTGATTCTAAACATATAATTGAAGGTGTTGGATTAGATCCTAGAATTGGTAGCCACTATAATAACCCATCTTTTGGATATGGTGGATATTGTTTACCTAAGGACACAAAACAACTTAGAGCAAATTATGAGGATGTTCCAAATAATATAATCGGAGCTATTGTTGATGCTAATACGACTAGGAAAGATTTTATTGCTAGACAGATTATCGATCAAAACCCAGGAATTGTTGGGGTGTATAGATTGACGATGAAGACTGGCTCAGATAACTTTAGAGCTTCTTCTATTCAAGGAATTATGAAACGTATTAAATCTAAGGGTATACCTATAGTAATATATGAACCAACTTTTGAAGGTGATGAATTCTATCGCTCTGAAGTGATTAAGGATTTAGATAAATTTAAGGACATGTGTGATGTTATTATTGCTAATAGAATGCATGATGATATTAGAGATGTAGAAGATAAAATTTATACTAGAGACTTATTTAGTCGTGATTAGATTGTTATAAACGCTTTATGAAAAGGGGAAACACATGAAAAAAGTTTTGGTTACAGGAGCAGCTGGGTTTATAGGTTTTCATATGACTAAGTTGCTAGCAAATAATGGATACGAAGTAGTTGGACTTGATAATATGAATACATATTATGATCCAGAGCTTAAAAAGGGACGAAGAGATAATCTTGATGAATTAGATGCTTTTACCTTTGTGAAAATAGATTTAAAAGATAAAGAAGATATTGATAATTTGTTTGAAAAATATGAATTTGATTATGTTATTAATCTTGCAGCACAAGCAGGTGTAAGATATTCTATTGAAAATCCATACGCGTATGTTGATTCAAACCTTGTTGGCTTTATTAATATACTTGAGGCTTGTAGAAACCACCCTGTTAAGCATTTATTATATGCTTCCTCAAGTTCGGTATATGGTGGCAACTCAGTCGTACCGTTTTCAACAGAACATCCGGTAGATCATCCGGTTTCTTTATATGCAGCAACTAAAAAATCAAATGAATTAATGGCCCATAGTTATAGTCATTTATATGGAATTCCTACAACAGGATTAAGATTCTTTACGGTATATGGACCGTGGGGAAGACCGGATATGGCATATTTTTTGTTTACAAAAGCAATTATTAATAATAAGCCAATAAAAGTTTTTAATCATGGGAAGATGGAAAGAGACTTCACATATGTAGATGATATTGTTAAAGGTATCTTAAAGTTATTACCAATAGCACCAGAAAAAAATGATGAATGGACAGATAAAGATGGAGATTTAAGTAGTAGTAAGGCTCCATATAAAATTTATAATATTGGAAATAATTCTCCAGTTAAGTTAGAGGAATTTATTAGTATCCTCGAAACTAAGCTAGATAAAGAAGCAAAGAAGGTGTATATGGATATGCAACCGGGGGATGTTTTAAGAACTTATGCTGATGTAAGTGATCTTGAGAATGCTATTGGTTTTAAGCCTAGTACTAGTATTGAGGATGGACTTGGAAAATTTGTGGATTGGTATAAAGACTTTTATTAAACATATTAATAATATAAAAGCATCTTCAGTTGAAGATGCTTTTATAGCTATGTAATGATAATTAAAATTTACTAAGTATAATATCGACTACTTTGTTATCTACACATACTTTAAGAGATCCGCGTAATCTGTTGTGGTAGGTTTCTGCTAGTTCTGTTACAAATCCATGTAACTCTTTAGGGACTGTAATATGTACTGAATTATGATAGTCAATAGTTACACTTTCAATACCGGTGCGAATCTGTGGGGTGTAATCAAAGATTTGTAAATTATTACAGCCAGTTAATATACTTATATTATTGCTTGTATGTAGTGATTGACGGTATAATTCTTTGTCAATATATAATGTGCCATCAAGTATCTCAAAACTATGGTTCATAATATCACCTCGCTAGACCTTAATTATACAGCTATTTAAACTTTTTTTCTATGGAACTTTATGTCTATATTTTATTGACACAGAGTACGAAAAGAAATATAATTATTTGAGGTGTCAAAGATTTATGTACCAAATGAAAGGTTGCAGGTGTTTTTATGTGGAGTGTCAAAACTAAAATTTATTATGTTTTATATAGTTTTTTTGGAAAATATTGGTTTGAATCAAGTAAATTTACATTTGGGAAAATAATAAGGCGTTTTTGGGCATCAAACATTCTTGAGATAATGGGAAATAATGTTAATATTGAAAAAGGAGCGCATTTCACACCAGCAGTAAAGATTGGCGATAATTCAGGTATAGGTATTAACTGTGAATTAAACGGTAAGGTAATAATTGGAAATGATGTTATGATGGGACCGGAAGTGATTATATATTCAAGGGGACATAAAACTACTGATATTAATATTCCAATGATTGAGCAAGGAGAGACTGATACACTAGAAGTTAAGGTGGGAAATGATGTTTGGATTGGAAGAAGAGCAATAATATTACCGGGAGTTATAATTGGTTCTGGATGCATCATAGGTGCAGGCGCAATTGTTACTAAAGATATACCTGACTATGGAATTGCAGTAGGTAATCCTGCAAAAGTTGTTAAATATAGGAATAATTAACAACTTATTCCTATATTAGGTCTAAATTACTAGATGGTCCTATAAAAATATTGCAAAATCGCAAAAAGTCCTAGTTTTTTTTTAGTTAATGTAGTATAATGAATAAAAGTTGTTCACAAAATGTCAATATTTTGAGAATGATCAATAATTATTTTTTAAATGATGAGAGACGGATAATTAGATAATTATGAGAGGGAAAAAATATGAAAAATATTGCAAGAATTATTAGTGTTATTATGATACTATCAATGATGTATGTACCAACACATGCTGTTGAAGCGATGACGACAGATGAAGTGATTGAATACTTTGCACAAAAATTAATCGAAATGGAACATAAAAATAAATATGTTGAGTTGTTAGAGGTCGTTCAAAATCTGGATGATCCTTCTGCTATGCTACAAGCTTATGCAAACGCTTTTAATAGCTTGTCAGGTGGGCAACAAAGCAATCTAGCTGCTATGGAACTGATTATGGATCAAATGGCAGGAATTAGTACTGATATTATTGATGAAAACTTTAGTATTGCTACATGGAAAGATTACTTAGGTATTTCAGATGATGAATCTAATTTCGACTTATTAGTAGTAGCATTAAAAGCTAGGGCAGCTGACTTTGAAACAATTAGTAGCGAACTTAGTCAAGAATTAATTGATAATGGGTTAGACAGATTAAATCTAGTATTTGATTTAATAAATGATGTTTCTAGTTTCGGTGGTATGGCGGCATTGTTTACTGCAACGGAAGTAAATGGTTTGATTATACTTGATGATGCGGCATTTAATGCAGCAATTCTCTTAATAGGTTATAAAACAGGGAATAATATTCAAGATTCTGCACCAGTAAAAGCAGCAATAAATGAACTAGTGGACTATTATAATGGGTTAACAGCTGGTGATAAAGTTTTTGTATTTGATTACTTTTTATCAAACGGATTAGTTCGTATAACGGATAATTCATCAACTCAACCGGGTGGTGGCTCAACGCCTCCAATAATAGAGCCAGTAGTAGAACCAGTTGAAGAAACTGAGCTAGGGGATGAAATCATTCCTGAAGCAAATATACTATTTGCTGATTTAGGAAGTGTAAGTTGGGCTTGGACAGCGATTAGAGAGTTGTTTATTGCAGATGTTATTAAAGGTAAAGGGAACGGTTCATATGATCCAAATGGTTATATAACAAGAGCTGAATTTGCAGCTTTGTTAACGCGACTGCTTGAAACGGGAATACCTGAAGATAGCGATGAGCTAGAAGAAATATTTGAAGATGTCAATAGTAATGAATGGTATTATCAGGAAGTTATGGCAGCTTATGAAGCTGGATATATTAATGGAGTTGGTAATCAACAATTTGACCCTTCTAAACATATAGATAGAGAACAAATAGCTACTATAATATCTAGAGTGTTAATTAATGAAGGCATAGATAAATTGACTGAAGATGAGTTAACTAAAGTGTTAACAGAGTTTGCAGATATAGACGAAGTCTCAAGTTGGGCAAAGCAGGGAACTGGGCTTTTGGCAAAACTAGAGATTATTACAGGCGTTGAAAAGGAAAATGTAAAGACTTTTAACTTTAAAACAAAAGCAACCAGAGCTGAAGTGGCAGTTATTCTATATAGAATAACATCTATTATAGAAACTAAGGTAGAAATACCAGAAGAGTAAGAAAAAAATATTTGTTCACTTTTTATCTATAAAATGTTTGCAATTTGTTCATGTTTTATATATAATGTAATCTAAGGGAGTATATTATTCAAAAGTGAATTTTAAAAGGAAGATATATTTGAATATTAATTAATTAGTTAATGAAAGGGAGTTTAATATGAAGAAATTTATAGCACAAATACTTACCATCACTCTGTTACTTGGTATGATGAGCGTACCAGCAATTGCTGAAGACGTTACTACACCAACAATTGAGGATAGAATCGAAAATTTCGTCGATCACATTATGAAACTAAATAACAAAAGAGAATTTGTAGACTTACTAATCTTACTAAAAGAAGTGGATGACTATGAAGGCTTTTTAACTGCGTACACTGCAATGTTTAATGGTTTATTACCTGGACAACAAGAAAGATTAGAATCTTTTGGAGCAACATTAGATTCAGTTGCAGGATTTGGAAGTTACTTTATGAATGAAGAATTTTCCCTATCTAACCTTGAGGAATACTTAGGTGTTGATGAGAATGATGAGGGAAATGAAGTAGCTTTTCTAAATGCATTACTTAGTAGAACAGATGAGTTTATGGCACATGTTGGTTCAGTAGATTATAGTGTGTTGGATCGTGGGTTCGCACGAATGGATAAATTGTTTGATATGTTACAATTAGCTAACCAATTAGAAGAATTAGGCTTTGCAGTTGGTGAATACCATGCGAAATTCTTAGTTGTAGAAACATCAACAGGAGTAATGACATTAGATAGAATAACAGCTGCACTTATTGTACTTGCGGCTAACATTATACTTGAAGATGATATAGAAAACGGAACACCTGTTATTGATGGTGTGCAAGATTTAGTTGATTATTATAATAATTCTAATGACAGAGACCAAGAACGTATATTAGAATATCTTGAATTATATGGATTTGTTAGATTCCACACTTCAAACTCAGGAGGCAACTCAGGAGGTAATTCAGGAGGTACAACGCCTATTCCTGAAGAGGAAGAAGAATTCTTAGATATTGATGATACAGTTATTCCAGAAGCGGGACTTTTGTTTGGAGACTTGTTTGGTTATAATTGGGCAATGTCTGCTATTAGACAATTGTTTATTGCAAATATTATTAAAGGTAAGGACAATGGCGTATATGATCCGGCAGGAGCTGTTTCAAGAGCTGAATTTGCAGCAATGTTAACAAGAATGTTTAATGCAGAAATACCTGAAGTATATTTACCAGCATTTATTGATATATTAAGGTCAGAGTGGTATTCTGATGAAGTTGAAGCAGCTTATAGAGCAGGATATGTTAAAGGTGTTGGTAAAGACAAGTATGCACCATTAGAGTCTATAACTCGTGAACAAATAGCAACAATGATTGGAAGAGTACTTATTTCCTTTGGTGTAGAAGCACCTGATGAAAGTGAATATGATGAACTATTATCAGTGTTTGCTGATGCAGATATGGTTTCTGATTGGGCTAAACCAGGTTGTGCAATGGTAGTTAAGTATGGCATTATTACAGGTAAAGAAGTTGATGAAGAATTAGTATTTGACTTTTTAGATGATACAAACAGAGCCGAAGTAGCTGTTATGTTGTATCGTATAGTTGAACAGGGCTTAATCGAAACAGACGTTCAAGTGTTTGGCTCAGAAGAAGATTCACCAATCGAATAAACTCGAACAATAATTTTATTAATTATGGGCTGTTGCATATTGCACAGCCCTTTTTGTATTCAGAAAAAGAAATATTTGTGACTGAATGTAAGAAGAAAGTGTTGGCATATGATGACGTAATGGGACTCTGATCCGGATTGATTCTGGGATTAATATTCT
>JAOZKH010000111.1 GCA_029935405.1 Vallitaleaceae bacterium
AGAGAAACTTAGTTTTGACACCTTAATCATAAATGGTAAATAAGTAAATATAACCTGAGTTTGACACTTTATAAAACTACAGAATAAAGTATAAGTTGATTTTAAAAACTTATACTTTATTTTTATGGAAAAGTAAAGTATAAGTTTTTAATAGTCGGGGAGGGAAACCTTATTAATTAGATATGCAGGTAACTTAATGGAAGTATAATAGAATTCTACTTCATCAGTACTGATTGCATCAATATAATTTTTGGAATAATTCTTATCTGGTGTTATATATCTTAACATGAAATCTACCGCTTTATTATAAGCTATGGCAGCCTTGTGAATAGATTGAAAGTATCCTAATGTTACATAACCCTTTAGGTGTATCTTAGCTTTATATACGGGTTTATGATTGATGATGACTTGTTCGACACCTATATATGGGTTGTTGATTTTAATGTTTTCATATTTGAAATTATTAGGATTACCATCTATAAATAAGTAGTCCTTTCCCAATGAAGAATGATTTCTAATTCCAAATCGGGATAAAATATTTATTTGCATACCATAGTCATTGACAAAAAGATAATTGCCACGCATAAATATTTTGTGAGTACTATAAAAAAACATATCATCAACATCAAAAAATAATTCCCTTTGTCTTGATAAGTAATATGTGAAATAACTTTTAGAAAGATATATTGGAGTTTTAAAGTAAAGCCCATTATCTCTAAAATTCATTATAACAATCCATTTTTCAAAATCTAGAGATTGATCTGTTTTGTTGTAATCTGTTAAAATATATTTGTTATTTCTAAGGATTGAACTAGCAAGTTTGTAGCGCATTATTGCAGTGTTTTCATCATCTGTTGAACCTAAACTTATATGTTTATTACGATATGTAATTGAGACTCTATAATATGTCATGCCATTTTTATAAGTTGATGCATATATTCCTTGTGCCATTATTCGCCTCGAATCATTAGTCTTTAGTACTTAGAATAGGTATGTATCTTATTATAACATGAAAAAAATGGAAGTTGAATATATATTAGTCACAATTGTTTAAAAAGTAAAATTTATATTTAAATATGAAAATAAGAAAAATAAACAATAATAGTATATATAAACAAGAGGGAATTATGCAAATAGCATAAAAAAAATACAGTGATATTACAAAAACAACTATTAGTACCAAAAAAACAAATATTGTGTTGACTATGAATTTAGTTATAGTATAATAGCAAGGACTTTACGAGTTGACTTTTAAAAGTAACTTGTTTAGTTAAGGATTCAAAACTAAGTTTCTCTAATTCTACCACTATATGTAGTACTCGGTTGAAGCCTCCAAGCATACATAAAGTGGTAGAAAGTTCAACTATTTAGTTTTGACACCTTAACCTTGTTTAGAAGTTTTAAATATGAAAGTTATGTAACAAAATATATGTAACGAAAGGACAGGAATATGAATTACTTTAAAAAATTATTTGAATTTTTAATTCAAAAAGATCATTTAGTAACTAAAAAAATTCATACACTTGGTGCCGTAATTGTTACTATTTGTTTAATTAGTATTTTGCTATTAGGAGTTAATGGATATGCTTCAAGTATGTATCAAGATAACTCTATAGACGAGCAAAATAATATTGCTAAAGAAGATGAGCTTTTAGAGCTTGAAGAACTTGAATTAGAAGAGGAAGATTTTTCTTTACAGATAATATCGCCTACTTATAAAAGTTCAACGATGATAGATTATGTAGAATACATCACTTCACAAGCTAATATACAAGTAGAAGAACATGTATTGGCAATAAGTACTGAAGATAATACAAAATTATCTACTGCAGGCTTAGAGAGTGAAGATGAAGGTATTGTATTAATATCAGCTGATGAAGTTGATGTAACTCCAAACAGAGACCAGATAGTATTAACAAAATCAGATTATCAAGTATTACTTACAATTGTAGAAGCAGAGGTTGGTGCAGAAGACTTATATTTAAGAATGATGATTGCAAACACTATTATTAATAGAATGCAACATGAGTATTATCCAGATACAATTGAAGAAGTTGTGTTTCAAAACAATGGAAAAGTATATCAATTTTCACCGATTAAAGATGGAAGATATTGGGAAGTGCAAGTATCAAGCAAAACAATTACAGCAGTGAATAATGCATTAGCAGGATATGATAATAGTGAAGGTGCACTTGCTTTTGTTAATCGTAGTATCACAAATCCTAAAACTATGGAATGGTTTGATAATAATTTAATCTTTGTAACCAAGTATGGTAAGGTTGAATTTTTCACCTTTTAGTATAGTAAAATAATTGTTTTCACATAATATTTATGTTATAATCTGAAAAACAAATAACAGGTTGGAGATAAGGTGGTATTTATGAGAAAATTACTATATAACAGTACAAGAGGAAAAGAAGTTGGATTAACAGCTTCAGAAGCTATTGTTAAAGGATTAGCTAAGGATGGTGGATTGTTTGTACCATCATATATACCAATGGTCGATATAGACTTTGAGTCACTTAAGGACAAACCATATCAAGAAATTGCCTGTTATATATTAGGTATGTTTTTAACAGATTTTACAGATGAAGAGATTAAGCATTGTGTTTATAGTGCTTATGATAATAAATTTGATGATGATAAAATTGCACCGTTAGTTAAGAAAGATGGTCTTTTTTATCTGGAACTGTTTCATGGTTCAACTATTGCATTTAAAGACATGGCACTATCTATACTCCCATACTTATTAACAACAGCAGCTAAAAAACAAGGAATAACAAAAGATATTGTTATTTTGACGGCAACATCAGGTGATACAGGTAAAGCTGCATTAGCTGGTTTTTCTGATGTAAAAGGTACTAAAATCATTGTGTTTTATCCTAAATCAGGTGTTTCTGTGATTCAAGAAAGGCAAATGATAACAAGTGAAGGAAGTAACACACATGTTGTTGGAATTACTGGGAATTTTGATGATGCTCAGACAGGAGTTAAAGAAATATTTAACAATGATATATATAGAAAACAGTTAGAAGATAAAGGGTATCAATTATCAAGTGCAAACTCTATCAATATTGGAAGGTTATTACCCCAGATAGTATATTATGTATATACATATGCAAAAATGCTTAAAAACGAAGAAATAAAAACGGGAGAATCTATTAATGTTGTTGTACCAACAGGCAACTTTGGTAATATATTAGCAGCATATTATGCTAAAAAGCTAGGAACACCAATTGATAAATTAATATGTGCAAGTAATGATAATAAAGTTTTGTATGACTTTTTCAAAACAGGTACATATGATAAAAGAAGAGAATTTATACTAACAATTTCACCTAGTATGGATATATTAATCTCAAGCAACCTTGAAAGATTGATTTATGAAATATCGGGAGAAAATCCTGATATGCTTAATAACTTTATGGAAAAACTTGAGTCGGAAGGAATATATACAATAACTGGAGAAATGAAGGATAAATTGGTAGATTTTCATCCAGAATTTGCAGATTATGTAAAAACGAAAGATGCTATAAAGAAGGAATACACTAATACTAATTATATATTAGACCCCCATACTGCCGTTGCAAAGGCAGCATATGATTCATATATTAGCAAAATAACTGATGAGACTAAAACCGTTATTATATCAACAGCTAGTCCTTATAAATTCACAAAAAGTTCTTTAGTAGCTATAGATGATAAATTTAAAAATATGGATGACTTTGCTTTACTTGATGAACTTAATAAAATGTCAGGCATTAAGATTCCAATGGCTGTTAAGAATATTGATCAAAGAAAAATAATACATAATACAGTCTGTAATAAGGAAGATATGCAACAAGTTATTTTAGATTTCTTAATAAAATAAAGTGTAATAAAAACAAGGTATTAAAATTCATAAAAAGAATTTTAATACCTTGTTTTTATTTGATATAATTTTTTTGGGGATGAATTTGTGTTGCATTTAAGTGAACAATAACATCATCAACATAATCATAATTCATTAATCGATGTTTGACCTGTTTACCAATTTCATGTCCTTTATAGATGGTTTGATTACCATCGACACTTATTTTAACAATAAGTAGAAAGGTAAGTCCAACAGGTTTACTTGTAATAGTATCAACATGATCAACACCATCAAGTGTTTCAATAATATTAATCAATTCTTTTTTTATTTCTGGGTCAAGTGTTGTGTCCATGAGCACATAGTAAGCGCTACTAAAAATTGTTACTCCAGTATAAGCAATCCATATACCGATTAGCACGCCTACAATAGCGTCAATTATAAATAGATTAAAGTACCCTGTAACAATACTTAATAAAGTCATCGTTGTAATAAAAATATCATTTCGGTGATCCGCCGCATTAGCCAAAGCAAGAAGGCTATTATAGTTATGTCCGATTTTATTACAATATATGTAAAGTGCTAATTTTACAATAATGGTAATGATAGCAACAACTAAAAGCCATGGTGTAAATAAGAAGGTTTCTCTAAAGCGTAGTGAGTCAAATGAACTTCTTACAATATTATAAGCTACAACTACTAACGAAAAACTAATAATCATACTGAATATATATTCAGCTTTGCCATGTCCATAAGGGTGATCATCATCATACGGCCTTGATGAGATACGATTACCAATAAAGGTAATAAAAGAAGCAAATACATCTCCAGCACTATTTAAGCCATCTGCAATCATTGACTGGCTTTTACTAGCAAAACCAACAATGAGTTTAATGATTAATAAAATTATATTAAAAACAATGCCAAGAATAGCAACGTTTTGAATTGAAGAATTACGACTTTCCATTTATTTCCTTTCTTTGATAAAACTTTCCTTCCATATTTATTATAACATAGAAATAAATAGTATAATAAAATAATATCTCTATTGTTTTGTACTTATGATAAAATATAACTAGCAATAAGTAGAGTATAAAGATAGAATACATATGATATTGAAAGGAAAAAATGATGAATATAGCTATTATTGGACATAACAGAACAATGGCTTTTGTGAGCGCATCTATAAAGCAACATTATAAAGAGATAGAGACAATTGAAATAGAATTTATTGATGCAGATTTGAAAGAATCGACATTAGAATATCTTAAAGTGCAACTACCAATATTTGATGGTATTGTATTCACAGGCCCAAAACCTTATGAGATTATTAATAGTGCTTTAAGTATTACAATTCCGCAAACCTTTATTCGCTATGATAGAAGTATTTTACTTCAGACGATGCTAGAGGCAACTATAAAAGAAGATTATGATATACGTTCTTTTAGCTGTGATTCATATAATAAAGATATGATATTAGATTTATATGATTGTATTGGAATGAATCGTAGTGAAATAGATATATATATAGCTCCAAAGAATATAAAGGGAAATAATCTTGTATTGGAATATACGACCTTTCATAAAGAAAAATATAACAAAGGATTAGCATCTTTTTGTATGACAGGTATTTCTATGGTGTATGAAAAGCTTCAGGCAGAGAAAATACCATGTCTTCTAATGCATCCAACATCTGAAGCTATTCATAATGGTATTCGTCAACTAATTGCACAGATTAATGCCATTAAAAGTACGGAAAGTCAAATCGTGGTTTTGTCTATGGAAATTGATTTGCCAAATAAATACAATTTAATTCATGATAACGATTATCAATTGATGTTAGAAAAGACTCGCGTATCTGAGCAAGTTTATAAGTTTGCAAAGCGTATTCAAGCTGCAGTAATAGAGGTTGGATCACATAACTATATGATGTTTTCAACTCGACAAATATTAGAGTCAGTTACAGAATACCTAATATCAATACCGATTTTAAGTGATGTGAGTAGTAATACGGCTCATACTTTAAGTGTAGGCATTGGTTATGGAAAGACAGCGAGAGAGGCAAAGTACAATGCAGCTCTAGGACTTAATAGTGCCTTGACAAAAGGAGGAAATCAAGCATTTTCAGTAAAAGAAGGCAAAATATCCGCACCAATTTATCCAGATACTAACTTAGAACAAGAAGGTGCTAGTATTTCCGATCCACTATTTAAAGTTATTGCAGAAGCTACAGGCATTAGCATCAACAGCGTCTATAAACTTCATTGTATTAAAGAAAAAACAAATGAAATAGGCGTCACTTCAAGAGAATTGGCAGAGGAATTTGGTAATTCAAGAAGAAGTATGAATAGAATAATTGAGAAACTTATAATTGCAGGATATGCGCAAATCGAGGGAAAAAGAATGATGTCTGACACAGGAAGACCTACAAGAGTTATTAAATTAAAATGGTAAAGACCTTTGATAGAAATACTTAAAGACAAGTTAAAGACACTATACGGCATTTGTTTTTAAGTATATGCTTTAACAAATAAAATCTATTATAATCAAAGGAGAATTATTATGGCTAAGTACATGCCCGAACCATTCAAAATCAAAATGGTAGAACCACTAAAAATGACAACAAAGGAAGAACGTATCCAGAAACTTAAAGATGCTAATTACAATGTATTTGCACTAAAATCAGATGATATTTACATAGATCTACTGACAGATAGTGGTACAGGTGCCATGAGTGATACTCAATGGGCAGCAATGATAACAGGTGATGAGTCTTATGCAGGTGCAAGAGGATATCAACGTATTATTGATGCAGTTCATGATATTTTTGAATATGATTTTGTACAACCAGTACATCAAGGACGTGCTGCAGAACAAGTACTTTTCCCATACTATTTAAGTAAAGATAAAGTATGTATCTCAAATATGCACTTTGATACAACTAGAGGTCATGTTGGTCTTTTAGGCGCTGAACCAGTGGATATTGTTGTGCCAGAAGCATCAGATACGCAAAACTTTGCACCATTTAAAGGTAATATGGATGTTGAACGATTTGAAGCATACATTCAAGAAGTTGGAGCTGAGCGTGTTGGTCTTGTTATTATGACGATAACAAACAATTCAGCAGGAGGTCAGCCAGTATCTATGGCTAACATGAAAGCGGTTAGTGAGATTACAAAAAAATACAAGCTTCCATTAATTCTTGATGCAGCAAGATATGCTGAAAATGCTTATTTTATCAAAACAAGAGAAGAAGGATATGCCGATAAATCTATTATAGAAATTACAAGAGAAATGTTTAGTTATGCAGAAGCTTTTACAATGAGTGCTAAAAAGGATGCCATTGTTAATATGGGTGGACTAATTGGTATTAAGAATAATTCAGAAATCTATGAAAAAGTTAAAGGACTCACAATTCCATATGAAGGTTTTGTTACGTATGGTGGACTTGCAGGTAGAGATCTTGAGGCTTTAGCAGTAGGTTTATATGAAGGATTAAATGTTGATTTTCTTAAATATAGAATTGGACAAGTTGAATATTTAGGAAGCCTTTTTAAAGAAAGCAATGTACCATTCCAATATCCAGTCGGAGGACATGCTGTATTTATTGATGCAAAAGTAATGTTACCACATATTCCATACTATGAATTCCCAGCACAAGCTCTTGTTTGTGAATTATATATTGAGGCAGGTATTAGAGCTTGCGATATAGGCTCTTACATGTTAGATGTAGATCGTAAGACGGGTGAGCAACTAGAGTCAGAAATGGAGTTTACAAGATTAGCAATTCCAAGACGTGTCTATACACAAGCACATTTTGACATTGTTGCTGAAGCTTTAGAAAATATAATGAAACGTGCAAGTAGTATTCGAGGTTACGAAATTACTTGGCAACCACCAGTACTCAGACATTTTACAGCAAAACTTAAACCAATTATTAAATAATAAAGACATAGTATTCAAGCTCCTAGCGATAAAATATATATTTTTCGCTGGGAGCTGTTTTTA
>JAOZKH010000112.1 GCA_029935405.1 Vallitaleaceae bacterium
GGCATAATATGTGGTTGACAGTGGGGGGGACCATATGGTACTATTAAGTTAATAAAGTTTACTAACAGGAGACGATATGGATTATAGAGCGAGTACTCAAACAAATGTAAAACTTAAGAATCAGCAAATAATTCTCAAATTACTAATCAATAAAGGTTCGATGACAAGAGCAGAAATAGCTAAGAAGATGAATTCTTCAAAGCCAACAATATCCAAAAATGTTGATGATTTGTTGAAAGAAAATAAATTAATAGAAATTGGCAAAGATAATAATCTTGTAGGTAAAAAGGGAATATTACTTGATATCAATGCTGATTATGGACATGTTTTATCAATTGACTTATCTAAAAATAAGTTTAGAGTTGTTATTGCAAATCTTAAACAGGAATGGCTCTATTATTATAAAACTTCAATAAAGCACTATTTTTTTGAAGAGGATAATAGATATGTTAATGTACTTGATATATTGATAAATTTTTTAGATAAACATAAAGTTGAAGTTGATAAATTACGGATAGTAACCATTGCTTTTCCAGGAGTTGTTGGACATAACGATACAGTTTATTTGACTAATCTTAAATTTAGGGAAGTATTACTTAATCAATTAATACCATATATAAGAGAAGAACTTAAAATTCCATTTGAAGTTAAAAATGATATTAATCTGGCAACTGTTGCAGAAAAACGATATGGTGTTTTTTCAAAATCTGAAAATCTATATTTGTTAAGTGGAGATGTAGGTGTTGGTGCAGGAATTATTATTAATCATAAATTATATGAAGGTGACAGAAATGCAGCAGGTGAAGTTGGTTTTGTATTGCCTATTCAACATAGAGATGGTAGGTATTATACGCTTGAAGAAAGAGTGGGAATCCATGCTCTTACTAAAAGGTTTAGAATAGAAACTGGTAAAAATATTACAATAGATGAGTTGATTAAAGAGATAAAGTCGGATAATGAGATAGCAACTAAATTATATCAAGACGTACTTGAAGACGTAGCTGTTACAATTACAAATATTGCTTCCGTTTTAGATATTAGAGTAGTTATTGTTGATGGAAGATTGTTTGAATTAAAATCAACTATGTTAGAAGATCTAAATAAAAGGGTAGAATTAATGACACCTTTTGAAACGATTATTACAAAAACAAGTTTAGATTTAATGTCTCTAAAAGGTGCAGTTGTAGTTGGCGTAGAATCAGTGATTAAAAGTTTGGTTTAAGAATTGATAAAATCCTATAGAAAATGGAGTGATTATATGAACGCTATTATTAATGGAAATGTATATTTTAATAAAGAATTCCACAAAAATCATGTGATATTATATGACGAAAAAATAATCAATATTCTAAATGAAGAAGAATATAATAATTATGCAAAACTTAACAATGTATCTGAAATTAATGCTGATAATCAACTTGTTATTCCAGGATTTATTGATGTTCATGTTCATGGTTACAAAGGTGTTGATGTAATGGATGGAAAAGTGGAATCAATAAGAAGTTTGGCGGAAGGAATAACTGAAAATGGTGTAACTGCATTTTTACCTACAACAATGACTATGGAGCTTTGTTATATTGAAAAAGCATTGGATGTAATAAGAGAAGTTAAAGAAAATAGTAATCTAAACCCGTATGGAGCAATGGTGTTAGGAGCTCATATGGAAGGGCCCTATATTAATACGAATTTTAAAGGTGCACAGCCAGAAAAATATATTATTAAACCAAGTAGTAAATGGCTTGAAAATTATAAAGATATAATTAAGGTAACAACAATTGCACCTGAAGTGAAAGGTGCAATAGAAGTCATCAAAAAGTATCATAGTAAGATTAATTTTTCTATAGGACATACAGGCGCTTCGTATGAAGAAGCTAAGGAAGCTATTGATAAGGGAGCAACTAGTATTACACATTTATTTAATGCAATGACAGGATTACATCATAGAAAACCGGGAGTTGTAGGAGCATCACTAACTTGTAATTGTTATAGTGAATTAATTGCTGATAAATTTCATGTGAATACAAATCTTTATCAGCTTTTAATTAATGCAAAAGGAATTGACAAGGTATTATTGATTACAGATTGTATGATGGCAGGTGGACTAAAAGAAGGTAATTATGAACTTGGTGGACAAGAAGTAAGAGTGTTTAATAATCAATGTAAACTTGTTGATGGCACGATTGCAGGAAGTGTTTTGAAGTTGAATAAAGCATTGAGAAATTTTAGTGAAAATGTTGTCGAAGAATTAGCAAATCTAATACCGATTGTCACTGAAAACCAAGCAAAATATTTGAAAGTTTACAATGAAATGGGTACACTAGAAATAGGAAAACTGGCAAATATAGTAATAATGGATGAAAATATAAATATTATAAAAACTATTGTGAAAGGAAAAAAAGTATATGAAAGTTAATTATAACAGCATGATTATTTACATCAAAGATAACTATGAAGAAATGAGTAAAAAAGCAGCAAGAATGGTAGCAGCACAAGTTACACTTAAAGGTGAGAGTGTATTAGGCCTTGCAACAGGTTCGACACCAGAAGGTATGTATGGGGAATTAGTAAAGATGTATAAACAAGGAGAAGTGGATTTTTCAGAAATAATTACGTTTAATCTTGATGAATATTATCAATTGCCTGTTGAACATATACAAAGTTATGCTCACTATATGGATGTAAACTTGTTTAATCATATTAATACACCAAGGAGTGCTATTCATATCCCAAATGGATTAGCATTAGATATAGATAAAGTATGTAATGAGTATGATAAAGCGATAAGTGATAGTGATAACATGGATATTCAAATTCTTGGAATAGGAAATAACGGACATATTGGTTTTAATGAACCGGATGTAAAATTTGAAACTGGAACGCATTTAGTAGAGCTAGATGATGATACAATTGAAGCTAATTCTAGGTTTTTTGAATCAATTGATGATGTTCCTAGAAAAGCTTTTAGTATGGGAATAAGAAATATCATGCACAGCAAAAAAATAGTCTTAATAGCAAATGGCGAGAATAAGGCTCATATTCTTAAAGAAATGCTTTTTGGACCGGTAACACCAAATATTCCTGCATCTGTGTTACAACTTCATAATGATGTAACTATTATTATTGATAAACTTGCAGCTAGTGAAGTAATTAAAGAGCTTGAAAAACTAAATCTAATTAAAAACTAAAAGAAGTATAAATACTAATAGAAATTACATACAAAAATTGTAAATAGAAAAGAAGGTGTGAGATGGATGAGTTAATGTATTTAGTAAAAGTATATAATGATAATAGAACTTATAGTGAAATTGATTGGAAATCCATAACACCTTTTAATATTACCAATTATCCATGGTATAAATCAGGACTTAAACAAGAAACAATTGTAAAAATTGTACGAACAACAGAAAACCTATATATTAATGTGTTGGCTAAAGATGTACATTCTAGTGCAGTTGTATTAGATCCAAACGGCGGTGTTTATACAGATAGCTGTTTTGAATTTTTTGTAACACCTGAACAGGATATATCAGAGTATTATATTAATATTGAAATAAACTGTATAGGAACATTGTATCTTGCAGTTAAAAATGCTACAGGAAAACGACGTGCTAATCTATCTGAACTAAAGCAAGTTTGTATCAGAACTTCATTAGAAAAAGGTGTCGTAAAAACTTTAATGCATAACGATATCAGTTGGTCGTTATTCATTGAAATACCATTGACTTTTCTAGAATCTTTTTGGGGTAAATCTATTAATTCGAAAAAGTGGCAAGGAAATTTTTATCGCTGTGGTGGGAAGATTGAAGATCAATATGCCACGTGGTCACCAATTAATTTTGATACACCGAATTTCCATTTGCCTAATTTTTTTAGTGCGATTGTTTTTGAATAACCATTATTCATTATTTTGTGAAGATTATGAAAGGCCGTTTATACTAGTATAATGACTAGTATAAATGCTTTTTTTTTATATAAAAATAAGCACTCAAATTTGTGACAGATATTGCTATCATTATAAAATTAAGTTATACTTATAAGAAGATTTACGGATTACAATAAATAATTATTAGAGAGGTCGATAAGAATTGATATTAACAATAGCGTTAAATCCAAGTGTCGTTAGACAATTAAATATAAGTGAATTCAATATAGGCGAGTTAAACACTGCAAGTAGTGATGAGTTAACTGTAGGAGACTGTGGAATATATAGTGCATACGTTATAAAAGTAATGCAAGGCGAGCCATATGTAATGGGGTTATCGGGTGGAATTGGAGGAAGATTTATTAAAAATTTTCTTGATAAAAATCGTATTAAAACAAATTTTTTACATGTTGATCATGAAACTAAGACATTGATGATAATTAGAGATAAAGAGAATATAACACAGATTTCAAGTCATAATGAAGAAATATCAGATAAGGATTTTAACAATATTAAACATAAACTTAATAATCATATAAATGAAACGAATATTATTACTTTATCAGGAAGTGATCATTATTTGCCTAAGATACTTGATGAAATTCACAATATGAGCAAAAATCGCAAAAAGATTATTCTTGGAGCAGAAGGCATGGCATTAAAAAGCAGTGTCGACAAAAAAATTTATTGTGTTGTAATGAGCGCAAATGATCTTAAGATATTGGGATTTGATTACCCAACAGATGAATTTTCTTATGAATCAATACGTAAGTATTTAAAAATTAGAAGAATAAAGTATTTATTTATCAAAAATGAATATGAAATCACTGGATTTGCCAAGAACAAAATATGTAGAATTAAATTTCATTCTAAAGATAGTATTTATCCAATTGTTAAAAGCATGATACTTGGAGGTGTAACCATAGGAGTGAAACGAAGCTATCCTTTCGAGAAAATCATGAAACTAGTCGGTTCCATTGCCAATGCATGTTCAATTGATGAATATCCTTTTGTGATAAAACGTAAGGATATTGATAGAGGTATTAAGCAATGTAAGTTGCATGAGATTTATAACCAGAGGAATGGTTATGACTTTGGAGGTAGAATTAGAGAAACTTAGTTTTGACACCTTAACCAACTAGAATACTTTATAGAAATAAG
This sequence comes from Vallitaleaceae bacterium, assembly GCA_029935405.1. Classification (GTDB taxonomy): domain Bacteria; phylum Bacillota; class Clostridia; order Lachnospirales; family Vallitaleaceae; genus UBA1351. Next base: position 5,084 of record JAOZKH010000112.1, read on the forward strand.
AGGTTGTTAATATGGCAGAAGAAAAATCTATAAGACAACAATATTTTAATGCTTTTTCAAACGGGGTAGTACCAAAAGGAATTGATCAGAGTTGGATGATAGGTCGAAAAAACGAATTTGCAGCATTAGTTTCCATGTTACAGCAAGCAAAGGAAGATCAAATCAGTAATTTTAAACTTTTAGAAGGTAAGTATGGAAGTGGAAAATCAATGATGTTGTCAGTTTTTGAAACTGAGGCAATTGAACAAGGATTTATTGTATCTAGATTTTCTTTAGGCACTCATAATAATTTTTCTAAACCTGAGATTATTTATAGAGACTTAATGAACCATCTAAAAGTCAAAAGTGGTAATAACTTACAAGAATTTGAAGAAATTTTTGAAGATTGGTTACATGAAACAAAAAACATATCAACTTCTAATGAGGCATCCAAAAAGATATTTGGAGTAATAAAGGAATTACACAAGTATCATCCTTCATTTGCAAATGTTTTACTGGTTTTTATACGCGGGAAGATAAACAATAATATTGAACTTTCTAATATAGCGGCAGGATGGATAAAAGGTGATTATAATATTCCATACGAGCAAAAGAAGAAATTGAATATTAAAGGTAGTATTGATAGACATAATGCCTTTGATATATTAAGAGGATTTTCTAAGCTAGTGAGTTTATTAGGGTTTAAAGGTATTGTGATTTTAGTTGATGAACTAGAATATATTGTTCGCGAAAGAGTGGATATTCGAAATAAAGCATATACGACGATGAGACATTTAATAGATGAAATTGGAGAAAATAAGTGGGAAAACACTATTTTTGTTGGAGCTCATACACCTGAATTGATGGAAGATGAAGAAAAAGGTTATAAAAGTTATGAAGCTTTATATCAGAGAATAACAAGTGGATTTGATGATACAGGATTGATTTCTGATTATAGTAATTTTACTATTATTCCACTAGATCTATTAACAGAAGATGAATTGATTACAATTGGGATAAAAGTTATTGAGTTAAAAGATATTTCAATTGATTCAAAACATTTAAGTCGTCTTGCATTAATTGAGTTCAAAAAACGGGAGAATAGTAATGGAAAATCTGTTGTTATACGAGAATATCTTAAAATTGTTATTCATATGATGGAATTAGCAGAAGCTAACCCGAATATGCCGATTTTTCGTGTAAATAGTAAAAGGAATGCATAATGAAATAAAGTTACTAGAAGAAAGTTGTATCTGTAAAGCGACCTGTGTTAGAATGAAGGTATATAAGACTATGGAGGGTACTTGATGAAGTTTTTGACTAGAATAATATTATTATATATGTTAGTTTTTGCACTTACAGGATGCATTGCAAAAGGAATAGATCCGACAGAAGACAGTTATAATAATTTGGCTCAAAGTGATAACAATGATGTGAAAGAAGAAGAAATTGTTGAAGAAATTATTCCACCGATTAAATTATTGGTATGGAGTTATACAGATGAAATTTTAAAAGAAATAAAGGGATTTGAAGATAAGTATAATGCAGAAATTACTGTTGAACTACAAGATATCAATGGATTTGTACCAATGGTAGCAGGTGTTTTAAAAGGTCAACAAAATATGCCTGATATTATTTTAATGGACGATGTGTCAATTAAGGATAAAAGGTTAGAAGGATTATTACTAGATATGAATGATGTTGCTATGGAAGCAAATGCTTATGAAATCATGGTTCCTTATGCTTATAATAACGGAATTTCTATAGATGGAAGTATTACAAGTTTTAGTTATCATGTTACACCTATTGCTATGTTTTACAGAAGAAGCTTGGCAATAAAAGCTTTCGGAACTGATGAACCTAAACAAGTTCTAGAGTACTTTAGTTCTTATGACAAAATAAGTGAAGCGGCAGATTTATTACAAACTAAAGACATTAAAATATTTAGTGATATTTATACAATGAGATACTTTAGTGGATTACAGGCACAATGGCTTGATGAGAATAATGAATTAGTAGTGGATGATGAAGTGAGAAAATACTTTGAACTTATACGAAAATTGCGTTTTGACGAAAATATTGCGCATGCTACTGAATGGTCATCAGATTGGCTTGAAGGAATGTATAAACCTATAAATAATGAACATGGTGAGGACATGGAAATATTTGCATATATTTTACCAAACTGGGCGTTATCAAATGTATTGATGTTAACAGGGGAAAGCGAAGAAGCTATTACTTCTAATGAAGATGGTAGTATAAAAGTATTTAATGATACAGCAGGAGATTGGGGTATTATTGACATAAACTGTTCAACAAATATGGGTGGAACTTATATTGCTGTTAATGATGCCACTTCAGAGGTGGAGTTGGCAAAAGAATTTGTAAAATATATGGTTTTTGATAAAGAACATTTAGATGATTGGCTTGGTAATAGTGATATGATAAGTTCACTTAAAACTGTGCAAGCTAATCAAGATTTTTCCTACGGTAATGACTTTATTGGTGGACAAAATTACCATGATGTATTTAGTGAAATTGCTAACAATATCGAAGTTCCAAAAGAGGAAAAGGAAATACTTATAAATAATATTCATAGTGAATTTGATAGAGTTGTAATGAAATTTTTCAACTTAGAGTACCATACAATAGATGAAGCATTAAAAGAATTTAAAAACAATGGAATGCTATTGATTGGCGAAGAAGAAACAGAAGAAACAGAAGAA